>JBGSVU010000180.1:0-4952 GCA_041752775.1 Pirellulaceae bacterium
GTTCAGTTCCCGCAGCTCGCGGCCGTTTGTCGTCGTGAACCTGGCCGCGCTCAGCCCCAACCTGGCGGAAAGCGAACTGTTCGGACATGTTCGCGGGGCGTTCACGGGAGCGGACAGCGGCCGAATCGGACTGCTGCAACAGGCCAACGGCGGAACCCTGTTTCTGGATGAAGTGGCCGAGGTTCCGCTGGCCACACAAGTCAAGCTGTTGCGCGCGATCGAAGAGAGACAGGTCACACCGGTTGGATCCAGCCAGTCGGTCCCGGCGGATTTCAGAATTGTGGCGGCTTCGCATCGCAACATTGAACGACTGGTGCAGCAGTCCGAATTTCGGCACGACCTGTTCTTTCGCCTGTCGGCTTTCCAGATTGCGTTGCCGGCGCTGCGCGAGCGGAAGAGTGATATTCCGCTGCTGTCCAAACGCTTTCTGGCCGGGTTTTCGAAGGGCTCCGGCCAAACTCTTTCACCGGAGACGGAGCAGGAACTTTGCCGACGGCCGTGGTGGGGAAACGTCCGCGAACTGCGGAACGTGATCGAGCATGCGGTGATCGTTTCGAGGGGTTCGACGATTGCTCCGGAGCATCTGCCGGCGCCGTTGCAGAGTATCGATGGCACACCGCAGGAAAAGTCCCTGAGTGATGAAATCCAGAACCTGCTGCAGCAATGGGCGGAGATCCAGATGGCTGACCCGGAGTCCGGCGGACTGATCCATGAACGTCTGTTGGAGCTGGTCGAGCTGCCGGTCTTCCAGACTCTCCTGAAAAAGACGCAGGGCCAGTTCTCGAAAACGGCGGCCCTGTTGGGGCTGCACCGGACGACGGTGCGCAAAAAGCTGGACCAGATTCAGCCGGATTCAGAACTGTAACGTCGGCAGGCAGCGGCGATTCATGCCGCGCAATTCAGCGGCGGGAATCATGGCAGCGCCGTTTTTGTGCGGCCGTAATGCAAGTCGCGGGACAGAGACGCCGGGATGCGATACAATCGCAGTCTCATTCTGTATCGCAGTTTCGTAACGTTTGGCAGGAGTTGTGGTGATGGTGGGCCGGTTACTGTCGGTGTGTTGTCTGGTTCTGGCTGTGATTTCCGGAACCGAATTGCGGGGGCAGCAGTTCCAGCCTGGTCAGTCGCTGGCCCAGCGGTATTCGAAACGGGAAGTCCGCATTCCGATGCGCGACGGCGTGACGCTGCACACAACGATCTATGCGCCGCGCGACCAGTCGCGAGCCTGGCCGATCCTGATGAACCGGACCTGTTACAGTTGTCGCCCCTACGGAGAGGATTCCTGGCCATCGCGCCTGGGGCCATCGCAAATCATGGACGACGAAGGCTATATCTTTGTCCGGCAGGACGTGCGCGGCCGCTGGAACTCGGAGGGGACGTTTGACAATATGCGGCCCCACCGCGACGGTGATCTGCCGGTCGATGAAAGCTCGGACACCTATGACACGATCGAGTGGTTGCTGAAGAATGTGCCGGCGAACAATGGCAAAGTTGGCATCACGGGGATTTCGTATCCGGGATTTTACTCGGCGGCCGCGTTACCCGAGCATCATCCGGCTTTGGTTGCGGTCAGCCCCCAGGCGCCCATCTCGGATTTCTTTTTTGACGACTTTCATCACCAGGGTTCGTTCCTGCAAAGCTATTTTGAAGCGACCGCAACCTTTGGGTACCAGCATCGCGGACCCACGACTGAACAGTGGTACCGGGGACTGCAACGGCCGTCAAACGATGCCTGGCAGTTTCATACCATGCTCGGCCCGCTGTCGAATGCCAGCCAGTATTACGGCAAGGACTGTTTTTTCTGGCAGGAAATTGTCGAGCATCCGAACTACGACGCGTTTTGGCAGGAGCGAAGCATTCTGCCTCACCTGAAAAACATCCAGGCCAATGTGTTGACCGTGGGCGGATGGTTTGACGCCGAAGACCTGTACGGCCCGCTGCACATTTATCAGAGTATCGAAGAGAAAAACCCCGGCATCAGCAACCAGCTGGTCATGGGACCCTGGGGGCATGGCGACTGGGCTCGCGGACGGGGCCCTACGGTGGTCGGCAACATGCCGTTTGGTCGTGATACGGCCCACTACTTCCAGGAAAACATCGAGGCGCCCTTCTTCCGGCACCATTTGAAAGGTGCGGGCGATCCGCTGCCATTCGAAGCCCACATTTTCGACACGGGCCGGCGTGAATGGAGTTCGCTGCCAGCCTGGCCGCCAGCGGATGCGACTCCGACCAGATTTTACCTCGCGGAAAGTGGGCAACTGGCATCGACCGCACCAACTGCGGATGCCGGCAATGCCAACGGGTTTTCGCAGTATGTCAGCAATCCCGAAAACCCCGTCCCCTACCGCGACCGCAAGGACATTCAGTTTCAGTTCACACCGCGACAGTACATGACCGACGACCAGCGGTTTGCATCCCGGCGGGACGATGTGCTGGTTTTTCAGACTCCGGTTCTGACGGAATCCGTGACGATGGCAGGTCCGATCACGGCGCGGCTGCAGGTTTCAACCGACCAGAGCGATGCCGACTGGATCGTGAAAGTGATCGATGTTTTTCCGGACGATCACCCGCAACTGGAGGGAACGCCGCCAGGCATCCTGCTGGGCGGTTACCAGATGATGGTGCGCAGCGAAGTCCTGAAAGGCCGCTTTCGCAAGTCGCTGGAAAACCCCGAGCCGATGGTGCCAAACGAAGTCACCGAAGTCGCTGTCCCGCTGCAGGACGTCTGTCACACTTTCAAACCTGGCCACCGCATCATGATTCAGATTCAAAGCACCTGGTTTCCACTGATCGACCGCAACCCGCAGAAATACGTCGACAACATTTACAAGGCCAAAGCAGAGGATTTCACAACCGCCACGCATCGCGTCTGGCACAGCGCCGACCATCCCAGCGTCATCGAGTTCCTCGTGCCGGTCCAGCAGTAGTTTTGCTGCTCCAGTCCCGTTACTGGTTGTTGCCGTTGACCAGTTTCAGCAGGAATCCGCCGATGGCAATCACGATCACAATCCCCAGTCCGATCAGCTTTACTACGGAACGGCCGCGTATTCTCGTTCCGCCCGATGAACTGCTGCTGCTTTCGAACGACACGCCACAATGCGGGCAACTTTTGGCCGCCGCAGAAACCTCCCCGTCACAGTTGCTGCATGCCAGCGTGGGCCTGAGAAATTGCGATCCGCCGGAATCGTGGGTGTTCGTGGCCGGCAGGGATGGACGCGAGGTCGCTGCTCCGGGATTGAATCCACCGTTGGGCTGAAATCTTGGCGCGCGTTGTCGGCATTTGGTGCCCGGACGCGCTCCGCGGCTGCTGACCGGGTTGGTAACCCGGCTGGTGACCGGGCTGGGCCAATGCCGGCAACGAAGCGATGGAAATGAGCCAAAACAGGAGGACCGCTGGGACGAGGCGCATGTCGGGGTTCCTTGAATGGGAGGGAAGAGCCGGGTGTTCCGGAAGGAAATCGAAACTGTGGACCAGTTTAGTCCCCAAACCACCTCTCCAAAAGCAAGGCCCTGGGGAAAAAGTGCACTTTGCATTTCTCCCAAAAAGCCGCCTAATTCCGCGTCTGTCCGGCCTGACTCACCCACACTCCCAGTTCTGCCACAGTTTTTTCGCATTTCAGATCGAGCGTCACCCGGACCGTCCAGCGGCCGTCGCTGTCGGGCACGACGATCCAGTGCGGAATCACCACGACGCTCTGATGAACCAGTTCGAAACCGGCTTCACTGCCGCTGACGGTTCGAACCGGAAACGCCCAAATGCCCGCAGGGCGATCCGACGCGAGGCGGCAATGCAGGCCCAACCACTCGTCATGCAGTTCGATGTCGCTCATTCTTTCCAGTTCGAGTTGCTCGCCGAGTTGTCCCAGCCGCCGGCGATTCTCTCCTGTCGAAAACCAGCGGTCGTCCTGGCCATCCGGCATCCCGGCGAAATTGAATTCCACGCCGAAATGCAGACGGGATTCGGGCGGCAGGCCTTCGATCATCCATGCACATTCCAGTTGGTCGCTGCCGGCGCCCAGGGTGATGCCTTTGGTGAGCTTCAGGGGCAATCCGTCTGCGATTCCCTCGCGAACCATCATCACCTGAATCCGGTCCGGATTGCGGCGGATGGTGGCATCCCAGGCGCTGTCACAAAAATCGCCCAGCTCACTGGCCCGGCTGAAAACGACATCGTCGAGAATGGTGGTTTCGTCCCAGAAGTGATCGACCAGCGATTTTCGCATGCGGGAGTCACTGGACAAAAACTGGTCGAGATCGTTCCGCTTCAGGACGACCCGGTCGTGAATGCTGGCCGCCTGGTCTGCGGACTGTTGTTCGTGAGCCCGAATACGGTCGTGATAGGCTTCGGTCCGCCGCTGCATTGTGGCCAGCAGATTGTGCCCGGCCCGGCGCAGATCGAGTTCATACATCCGCCCACCGGCCGCCGGTTCGATCCACGCGACCATCCGCTCGTTGGCCAGGCGGACTTCCTGGGCGCCATCAAAGTTGTAATCGTCCGCGGCGGCCTCGACCCAGGCATCGGCGGTTTTTCCCTGCCGTTCGAGGATGCTTTCGGCCATGATCAGGTTCTGGAACACGGCGTTGCGCAAAAGAGGCAGGTAAACGCCCCCGAAGGCACCATGCCAGTAGGCGCAATTGCACTGGGCGCGATAGAGCCAGGTGCGGGCCTGGTCGACCACGCTTTGCGGGACGGATTCCTGGCCAGCCTGCTGGACCAGCGAACTGACAAACATCATCCGCGCGTACATCTCGTTTGATTCGGGATACTTGATCTTGAAATTCCGCCAGTACCCGCCGCGCAGAAAAGTCCGCAGCTCGTTCCAGCGGTGATCGTGTTCCAGTTCATGGACCAGCTGGTCGTAAACTTTCTGCCGCCCGACAGGCAGCGCCCATTCGGTCATCTCGCGGTAGCTGGCGTCGGGCAGCCAGACTTTCCCCAGCGGACGGGTGGT
>JBGSVU010000181.1:0-3758 GCA_041752775.1 Pirellulaceae bacterium
CCGACACCGAGGCGATCGTGTTGACGGGCAAGGCCTCGCGCGAGTCGGCGATTTCGGCCCTGCGGCTGGGTGCTTTTGATTATCTGGAAAAACCCTGCTCACTGGTCGAAATCCGGACCCGTATTCAGCGCGTTCGTGAAAAAAGGGATTTGAACCGGCAAGTCGAAGTGCTGTCCCGACGGCTGAAACGGGCCGAAGGAGAGCCGCGACTGGTCGGCCAGCATCCGCGCATGCGCGCGGTGCTGGAACTGGTCCAACGGGTGGCGCCAACGGAATCCAGCATTCTGATTGCGGGTGAAACCGGAACGGGAAAAGAACTGGTCGCCCGTGCGATTCACCTCGGCAGCCCGCGCCGCGACCAGGCTTTTCTGGCAGTCAACTGCGGCGCCTTTCCGGAACACCTGATCGAAAGCGAACTGTTCGGGCATCGCAGGGGAGCGTTCACCGGAGCGGACGAAGACCGTCAGGGGCTGTTCGAAGTCGCCGACGGCGGAACACTGTTCCTCGATGAAATCGGTGAGCTGCCGCGCAGTCTGCAGTCGCGGCTGCTGCGTGTCCTGGAAAGCGGTGAAATCCGCCGCGTCGGCGATACCAAACCGTTTCGGGTCGATGTGCGAATCGTTTCGGCAACGCATCGCGATTTGGCAGAGATGCTGCAACGTGACCTGTTTCGCCAGGACCTGATGTATCGCATCAACACTTTTGAAATCCGGCTGCCGCCGCTGCGGGAGCGGGCCAGCGACATTCCGCTGTTGGCGGAAACGCTGCTGGAGCGACACAGAAAAAGTTCCCAGCCCGATACCGTCTCATTCACGAAACAGGCACTGGACCTGCTGACCGGCTGGCAATGGCCCGGAAACATTCGCGAACTGGCCAATGTCGTCGAGTATGCGATGGTGCTGTGTGACCAGCTACCCGTCGATATTCACCACTTGCCGCGTTACCTGTCAGAACCGGCAGCGGAAGCCGTTTCGATCAGGATGCCATCACGTTCCCTCCACGAAATCGAGTTGGCAGCGATTCACGCTGCGATTGACCGCAATGGCGGGAACAAAACGGCCGCAGCCCAGGAGTTGGGGATTGCCATCAAAACCCTCTACAACCGGCTGAACCAGTCTGCCCAGCGTGCGGCCTGACACACTCTGGAAGCGCGACAGACATCCTGCAGCCGCCGAAAACGGCGGAACAGGCGTCCACCCCACGGTGAAAAATCACGACCAATTGCGGTTTACGCCTGCAGTCTGTTGTTGCCCTTTCCGAATCGCACAATCTATAATCCCAAGCTGAGCCCGGTCACCGGACCCGGTTCAGGAATCTGCCTTTCTGGAACCTGAAATGATGCCCAGCCCAATTCAAAAAACGTTGCATGCCTGCCTGCTGGTCCTGCTGGGTGCGATCTGGCCGGCGTGCGTGGTGGGACAGGAAGTCCTGAACCTTGATTTTGGCGACCAGTTTCAGGCCGATGCCGAAGTGGAAAAAGTGGAGTTGTCCACCCGGTTTGAAATGGTCGAGGGGACCCAAAATGGTCGCTTGATCGTTACGGCTGTCATTGAGGATGGCTGGCACAGTAATTCTCTGCTGCAGACACCCGGTCAGGGGCCCGGTCCGCTGGTGCTCAAACCGGAAAAATCCGACCTGTTCTCCCTTGAGGGTGAGTTTGTCGCGGACAGCGAACCGCTTCCAACAACCTATCCTGATGCCTGGCCCGGTGTCGAAGTTTTTGAACACACCGGAACCGTTACCTGGACAGCTCCGATCCGGCTGGCTGAAGGAGTACAGGCCGGGGACCTGGAAATTCCCGTAAAGTTCCGCGCGATCATTTGCAGTGATACCTGTATCCCATTCAGCAAAACAGTGATCGCGAAGTACTCCGGCAAAAACAGCGTGGCCAACGGCCAAGGCGCCGAAGTTCCGCCAGGCACTTCTGAAACACCGCAGCAACCGGTTGCCAATGACCCGGCTGGTGACAACACCAGTGACGCAATTGTGTATGACCTCGATCAATTTGCAGCGGGGCACGGGAAACTGACGGGGACTGTTCTGAACAGGGAAGTCACACCAGGCGGTGTGGTTCTGGTCAAGCTGTCACTTGAGACCACCGATGGCTATCACGCCTATCAATATCTCGACCTGATTCCCGGGTTCATTGAATATTTTCCGACGCAGATCCGGATTGCTCCCGCGTCCTTCGTCGGAGGGCCGACCGTAGTGCCTTCGCTGTCTCCGGTTTCCGCTTCGACGGAAGGTGTGAACGTCAGTTACTACCCAGGGTCGGTTGATTTTACCATTCACTTGCCGACGGATGCCAGGCTGCCGCCGGGTGACTATCAGGTCAGGGCCCTGATTGCCTTTCAGACCTGCAGCGACAAGCAATGTGACCAACCCGCAGTGACCACTTTTCCGGTCAATTTTCGTGTCGTCAGTGAAACGCCAGTCGGGGCTTCGGCAGAAGACCTGAAATTTTCCGGACCTGAGTCGAGCGGCAAATTCAGCAAGATTAATCAGAACTATGGTGACTGGATTGCCCCGGCGCTGACCGAGGCCGGTGTGAAAGACGGCGCTGTCGCCACAGGAGGACTGGATATCGAGAATTTGTCTGTCGACAGTTCCGAGTCGGATTCGTCACGCAGCCTCCCGGTCATTCTGTTGTTTGCGCTTGCGGGTGGTTTCATCCTCAATTTCATGCCCTGCGTATTGCCCGTGATTGGACTGAAAGTCATGTCCTTTCTGGAGCAGGCTGGTCAGGACCGTTGGCAGGCGTTCCGGTTAAACGTCTGGTACACGGCGGGCATTTTGGCCGTGTTCATGATTCTCGCGACGCTGGCAGCTTTTTTCAGTCTTGGGTGGGGGCAACAGTCCCAGTCGGCAGTATTTCAGATCGCGCTGGCGGCGGTTGTCTTCGTGATGGGACTGAGTTTTCTGGGTGTTTGGGAGATTCCCATTCCCGGGTTCGTCGGGAGCGGATCGGCGGCGCGCGCTGCGGAAAAAGAAGGTGTGACGGCAGCTTTTTTGAAAGGGATTTTGACGACTATTCTCGCCGTGCCGTGTAGTGGACCTGGTTTGTCGGTGGCGCTGACCTGGTGTATTGGCAAACCGGCCTATCTCGTCTACCTCGTGTTTTTGTTTCTCGGTTTGGGAATGGCGTTGCCCTATATCGTGATCGGACTGAATCCGGCACTGGCAAAGTTGCTGCCTCGTCCCGGTGCGTGGATGGAGACCTTCAAGCAGTTCATGGGTTTTGTCCTGTTGGCCACCGTGATCTGGCTGGCCTGGACGATTCCGGTGAGGTTGATGCTGCCCTGTTTTGCTTTCCTGTTTGTATTGTGGTTCGCCTGTTGGTGGGTCGGCCGAATTCCGGTGACCGCCAACAGTTTCCGCTCGGCCAGGGGCTGGGCCACAGCCGCCGTCATTGGCGTGTTGGGCGGCGTGGGAGCATTTCAGTTTCTGGCTCCCATTACGGAAGGCAAAGTGACCCGGGAGTTCGAACAGCGTATCGCGAAAATGAAGCAGGAGAATCCTGGCGTTGGAACGGGTGAACTCGTATCGATGCTGGATAGTGAGGATTCCGCTCATGAGCTGCCGTGGCAACATTTCACCATTGAACGTTTGGTCGAAGAAACCACAGAGCAGAAAACGGTCGTTGTGGATTTTACCGCCGACTGGTGTGTGACTTGCAAGATCCTTGAACGCAGCGTGTTGAATACGAAACCGGTTCGGGAACTGGTCGATGCCAATGACCTGGTGATGTTGATGGCCGA
>JBGSVU010000182.1:0-3720 GCA_041752775.1 Pirellulaceae bacterium
GGAGGACGTGATCCGATGACAGATCAAACGACAGATCAAACGACAGATCAAACGACAGATCAAACGACAGATCAAACGACAGATCAAACGACAGGTCAAACGACAGAGGAAACCGCGACGCCGGAGAGCAAGCCCCATCCATGGGCCTACTCGTTCGACGAGGACGACGGTTACTACGGCCGATACGCGACCCGCGACGAGGCGATTGCGGCCGGCACGATCGACGCGGCCAAACAGGGCCGGTGGGAGTTGTTCGTGGGCCAGTGCCAGCCACCGTCGCAGCCCGAGACGTACTGGTTTGCCAGCGACTGGATCGACATGGTCAGCGAACAGGACGATTACGGTGGTGACCACGCCCAGGACTGGTACGACGGCAACCGGGATCTGGAATCGGAACTCGAGACGCAGGTGCGGGCGGTCATGGCCGCGTGGCTGGACAAGCATCACCTGCGCCCGCGTCAATTTGAAATTAACGATGCCACCATCGTGAAATTCATTGACACCGGATCGGGCAACTGGTCGTACGCCGGGCACCGTTCACCCAACCCGGAGCCGCAACCATGACCAATCGGCACCTGAACCCGGTTCGCAATCGACGCCGGCAGCATGGTCCGCGTCCGTTTCACACGGCAGATCAGGCGATGGCATTCATCCGCCGCTACGACGACGGCCGCGAGCATTGCAGCCTTTACGCCTGCATCTGCAATGCCCACCGCGGTGCCGGCCGCGACCGGCGCAAGCATCGCTACATCACCGACGCCGTCCGGATTCTGCGATCGGCGGGCCACAACGTCGGACCGGAGTGGAACCCATGAACATCCTGCAGTCGAAAATCGTGCAGTCGATCGTGATGCTGCTGTTTGGCAAACGGGATTCGCCCCGGCCGGCAGAGACCAGTCCGGTGGATCCGCCTCGTCCGGTGGATCCACCGCGCGTGCGGACGCAACCGAACGCCGCGACGCCCGACGTTCGGCCTGGTACCAGAGCGCGGCTGTACGTCTGGGCGTGGTTCGGCGATCGCTGGAACCGCTGCATTACCTGCGACTGCGGATACCCCTGCGTGGTTTTTGCCATCACAGAGTTTCGCCGTCGCGGGATCCCGGCCGAGAGCACCTCGCGGAACCTCCCGCCCGGCAGCATCCCGACCAGCACCGAACCCCAATTCCTGCACAAGTGGAACTGACCTGGAGGATCCGATGGCTAATTTTCATGTAGTGCGACTGCCCCGAGAGACGCTGGCCGTTCACGCCTGCCGGTACATCCTGCAGCGAGTGATCCACGACGTCGATTTCGCCTGGCACATGCGGGGGACCGAAACCATGGATGCGGCGATACGGGGTGTCTGTGAGGCGACTGGAGAATCCCCAGACGATTTGCTGCGGAAGATCGAAGCGGGTATCGCCCGGAACCAGGCCGGGCAGTACCCACGGGTGACCGAACTGGTCCGGCAGATCGAGCGACTGCAGCGCCGGGCAGGGGAACTGGCACACGATCCGTTTGCCCTGCCCGACGAACCGTCAGACAACGCCCGCCAGCGCCGGGCATTGATGCGAATCGAGGAACACATCGAGTACGTCCGTCGCAGCGGCATCGCACTGGACATCGATGCGATCCAGGACGCACTCGATGCCCGTTTTGAAAAGGCCCGCAATTGAATGCCTGTCACTCATGCCAGACCGACGTTCGCGGGCGAGTGCCGTTGTGTATGCCCTGCTTCCAGTCGCTGCCGGTCGCGATGGCCGAGCAACTGCTCGGGGCGTGGCGGCGGAGATTTGCGACACCCGAAGATTTCGCGACGCTCGAAATGTGCGCCGAATTTGCTACCGACCAGCGGCAACTGGAGGCCGCGATCGAAACCACTGCAGGGACGCTGACAACTGCTTTTCAATCCCAAACCCTTCACACACTGGAGTCCGTCATGGCCACTTCCACCAAACGCAAAACGCAATCCGGACCGGTCCGCAAGAAACTGACCGCCGCCGAACGCCAGGCCCGGCCACGTCGATCCCGGCCACATCGATCCCAGGAGCCCCAACTATGACCCCAGAACGCAAAAACGAAATCTGCCTCGGTGACACGGCCCGTGATTCCATCACGAAATACACCGGGATCGTCGTCGCCGTCACCAACTGGTTGAACGGTTGCCGTCGCATCACCATCCAGTCGCAAGCATTGAAGGACGGTGTGCCTGTCGATAACCACACGTTTGACGTGCAGCAAGTGGAATTGATTCAGTCCGCCGAACCGGCCCACCATTCGGCCGTCGGCGGTCCGTCCATTCGACCCACGCGCAACCCGGACCCCGTCTGACCGATGGCCACAGACCCCCAGCAAATCATCCGCAACCGGATCATCCGCCGGTTGCGCCGGTTGCAACTCGATCTGGCCCGCAATATCGCGGACAAGGAATGGTGGAACAACAACCGACTGGACGCCGAACCGTTCGATGTTGGGTGGGACCGGATGCTGCTGCAGTACACCAGTAAAACGCTCGCCTGTTTCCTCGCGGGCGACACGAAAGGTGCCAATCACTGGAATCGCCGCATGATGGAACTGGCCCACCCCACAGAATTGCCACCCGACTCGTGAAATGACCCGCTGGCAACAACATCACACCACGCATGACCCGATGCAACTGGAGCTGTTCCCGGTCCAGCCGCGGCCGGTCCCTGCGCCGACGCCAATCCCCGGCAAACGGGAAACCAGTCGCGATGCGGCGCGGAATGTAACAACGGAAACGGTGACCACCAACATCGAGCGTATCCTGCAGTTCGTCGCCGACTGCGGCAGACTCGGTGCCACGCGTGATGACATCGTCGCCGGCACTGGCATCCCGATCAACGTGGTCACCGCCCGCGTCCACGCCCTGGTCGCACTGGCCAAACGGGGACACCCCGGCCTGGTCGAGACCAAACAGAAACGACTTACCCGCGCCGGCAGCGGCGCGTACATCCTGATCGCCTCGTCGATCCGGGACGTTGAACCTCCCGCCGAAACCCATCCCAACCCGTAGCAAGCATGCAAACCCGCCAGCGGAAGCGCGAAACCGGTCCCGTCGATCCCGACCTTGCCAGGCCGATGATGCCCGAATGGGTCGCGGCCGACGCCGAAGCCAACGCCATGGCCCGGATCCGGGCCGACCAGTCCTCCGAGTTGAACAAGGCGATGATCAAACTCGGCTGGTGCGAACGCCTGACGGTCTGGAAACTCTGCCGCCTCGTGTTCCGGGTGGCCACAGACGGGGACCAGGTGCTGCGCAAGACGGTTCCCCAGCTGTGCAGTGACCGCGACCTGAAAACGAGTGACAGCGACCTGAGCGACAGTAACGTGAGGGCGGCCATTCAGAAGGCCGTCCGTGCCGGGATACTGCGAGTCGTCCCGTTTCAGTACGGTAGCGGAAAGCCATCGAAAGGCCTTTGGATCCATCGCCCCACCGTCGAGCGACTGGCGGCCGGCCCAACCCGAATCCTGCGCGATCAAACCGCCGATCTGCCTTTTTCACCTTATAGGTTCCAATTACCAGTACCAGTACCCGCCGCCACCGAAGGCGCCACAGCCCCGAACGAACCGGAAGCAAATCCCGGAACGGCGGCGGCGGACCTGGGTGTTTCAATTCCGGAACCCGCACCGGAACCCAACGCGCCGGATGCCACGTCCCAGATCGCGGACCTGCTCTGCGACGCCGGAGTGGCCCATTGGCGCTCGATCGCACCGGAGATC
>JBGSVU010000183.1:0-2072 GCA_041752775.1 Pirellulaceae bacterium
TGCAGGCGACGAGACACCGACGGGCATCCGCGCGACGACTTTGCCGTCGCGCATCAAATCCGCCAGTTCCCCGCCAGTCATCCAGCGCGTTTCGACCGGCCCATCAACGAACCGGACTCCGACAAACCGGTTCTCGGAAAAGAGAAAGGCCTGTTTCAGATTGGCCGGGTCACCGCCACACCGTCTCAGGTGGGCTGTAGCAATCTGCCGGAGGGTTTCGATTTGTCGGGTGTATTGCTGCATAAACAGCGAAAACCTCGGGTGGTGCTAACGACAGGAATCAGTGGGAAGGTGTCCGAAAACAGGTTTCCCGGGACGCCTCGCCTGTTGATTTATCGGCATTTTCGGATTTGGGGAATCTGCTAGCAGTACGGATTGCTGCGAACATTGCCCCAGTCATCCCTTTTCCGCGACTGCCAGCAGCCGCTGGCAGAAATCCGGAACGATTTCGACCGCCGTACCTGGCAGGAATTCTGAGAACAGCTGCTGGTTGGCGGGTGGCTCCAGATTGACCAGCACGGTGCGGCAGTGGGCCGGGGCCCATTGAACCATGCCGGCGGCTGGCCATACCACCCCCGATGTTCCGATGGCGAGAAACAGGTCGCATCCGGAAATTGCCCGTTCGGCCAGATTCAAATGCAGCGGGACTTCGCCGAACCAGACAATGTGCGGACGCAACCGGCCTGGCCTTCCGGCGTTGAAGGGCGAAACGGTTTCAGTTGACAGGTCGACGGTCCAATCGATAACAGTGCCGCTGTCCATACAGCGGGCCTTGTTCAGTTCGCCATGAATGTGGACGACGTTTTGGCTGCCAGCCCGTTCGTGCAAATTGTCGACATTCTGGGTCAGCAGTGTGAACGAGCTCCGCGTGTCCGAGGCTTTTTCCAGTTCGGCCAAAGCCGTATGCGCCGGGTTGGGGGCGATTGCGCCGGAATTCAGCATTCGCCGCCGGAAGTTATAGAAATCGTGGACCAGGCCGGGATCGCGGTGGAACGCTTCTGGAGTCGCCAGCGCCGTTGCCGAGTGCCCGTTCCAAAGTCCACCGGGTCCGCGAAAAGTGGGCAACCCCGACTCCGCGGAAATACCAGCTCCCGTCAAGACAACGATATTCATGTTTTGTAGCAGTCATTTCAGCTTTTTCAGCGGATGGAAAAAGCCTATGGTAGCCACCGTTTTCGGAACGCTGCAGCCGGGAGGTTCGATTTCGCAACCCGGGCAATCAGGCCAGATTCGGCGGGTTTCACGCGGGCCCCGCCCGGTTTCATGGTGGATCTCGACGATCCCATTCGCTGCCGCGGCGGGCTTCTTCAAATTTCCACATGAACCATTAGACTGAACTGCCCGTCCGGAAAAGTGCACAAGCCCTCGTAGCTCAGCTGGATAGAGCAACTGACTTCTAATCAGTAGGTCACAGGTTCGAATCCTGTCGAGGGTGCTGAATCGATCCTCTCCAGAAAGGCCGTTTGACACGTTCCTGCAGGGGCAAATGGCCTTTTTCAATTTCGACCCCTCAAAGCTTGTTGAGGCTCGCCGAAAGTCACAAGTACTTGCCCTGGGACCCAGGGGATGCAGGGCGGGCGCAGGGGAAGCGGGGCAACCGGGCCCAACGGAAAATCCACAAGACCGGGCTCCCGACTGAAATCCACTCCACCGTTGATCCCATCATGGTTTCTGCATCGGCAAAACCCATTACGCCATCTCGTGGCCCCTGCCGCGAAAATTGGTCAAAAAATCAACCGTTCAGGTCGACCGGCCCAATAGTATTTTGAACGACAAAATGTGATTCGTTCAAAACCTGGCTGGATGTCAACGTCCGATATGCCTACCTGCGGTCCATTGGACTGATGGCGTCACATCGTGGCGATAGCGCAGCGTCGATGATGGGTAAATTACAAGCAACCGTTCACGCGCCGGGATCGGACGCGTTTTTCGGCCGTTTAACTTACAATTGGGCCACCCATGTACCGCCGAAAAACGGGTCTGACCCACTATAACATGGACAATGGCTATCGATCCGTGAACGCTTACTTTACAACCGCAAAATCCGGGTTATCTTGATCTCTCTGGCGCGT
>JBGSVU010000184.1:0-1905 GCA_041752775.1 Pirellulaceae bacterium
CATTTCAATAGGTGGGTGGCACCAAGTTTTCAAGTTTTATTCTTTTCAGGGGTCTGCCTCCTTTGGGGACAGGCTCCAAGGCAGGCGGCATTCCGTCGTTCAGCCATTCCTTTAACTGATTTCCATGTTGCAGCTCAGACCGCCCGCGGCGGGGACGTAGCAGGTTCTCGCATAATCCATCACCATCCGGTCGCTGCTGAAACGCCACGACAAAGAACTGATCGAATTGATCATCCGCTTGATCCACTCGCGCGGCAGCCCGTCGATGTCGAGGTTGTAAAACATCGGCAAGACTTCGTTTTCCAGCACGGCATAAAGCGAATCCGCATCGCGTGCATCGGTGATCACATCATCCACGTGATGCGTTCCCCGGCCGATGGCGAAACCGTTGGCCCCGTCGTAGGCTTCGGCCCACCAGCCATCGAGAATGGAGAGGTTCAGGCCGCCATTGAGGACGACTTTTTCGCCGCTCGTTCCGGAAGCCTCCAGCGGCCGGCGCGGATTGTTCAACCAGACATCAACACCCTGCACGAGGTGCCGGCAGACATTGATGTCATAGTCTTCCACGAACACAACCCGCGTGGCAAAACGGGGATCTGACCGAAGCGACGCGATCGACTGGATAAACTTCTTGCCCGGCTCGTCCTTGGGATGAGCCTTGCCAGAGAAAACCAGTTGCACGGGACGGCGCGGGTCACCGATGATTTTTGCAATCCGGTCCAGATCGTTGAAGATCATGTTGGCCCGTTTGTACGTGGCGAAACGCCGGGCGAATCCGATTGTCAGAATCGAAGGATCGAGGACCTTTCTGGCCGCTTCGACCGTCGCGTCGCTTTCGCCGCGACGTTTGGCCTGATTGGCGTAACGCCGCCGGACGAAAGAAATCATGACGGATTTCAGCGTGGTATGAATTTCCCACAACTCGCCTGGATCGACGTTGTGGATCCCCTCCCAAACCGAAGGCTGGCCTACACTGTCAATCCATTTGTCCGGAAACAGCCGGTCGTACAAGACCCGCATCTGGTCGGCCAGCCAGCTCTGGGAGTGAACGCCGTTGGTGATGTGTCCGATCGGAATCTCGCTTTCCACCCGCCACGGCCAAAGGTGAGCCCACATGCGCCGCGAAACGTGGCCATGCAGCTGGCTGACCGCGTTCGCGGTGCGGGACAATTTCAGTCCCAGAACGGTCATGCAAAATGTTTCTTCGTGGTTGTCCGGGTCGACGCGTCCGAGACTCATGAACTGCTCGTACGACAGTCCCAGCTGGTCGCGGAGCGGACCGAGATGCTCTTCAATCACTTCGGCACTGAACCGGTCGTGCCCGGCCGGAACAGGAGTATGCGTGGTGAAAACACTTTGCATCGCCACGTCGCGCAGTGCGTCATCGAAAGCCAGTCCCTGGTCGTGGATGCGTTCCCGAATGACTTCCAGCCCGCAGAACGCACTGTGCCCCTCATTCAGATGATAGACTCCCGGCACAATTCCGAGTGCGGCCAGAGCCCGAACACCGCCCACTCCGAGGATCAGCTCCTGGCGAATGCGGGTCCGCTGGTCTCCGCCATAGAGACGGCTGGTCAACGTGCGGTCTTCAGGCCGGTTCCCTTCGACGTTGGAATCGAGCAGAAACAGCCGCACGCGGCCGACCTGCATTTTCCAGACTTTGGCCAGCAGTTCGCCGGTGCGAGTCGGGATCGAAACTGTGATCGGCTGGCCTTCGGAATTCAGCGCGGGCCGGATCGGCAGATTGTCGACTTGGGTGTCGACATATTTTTCTTCCTGGTATCCGTCGCCGTTGAGCTGCTGCCGAAAATACCCCTGGGCATAAAACAGCCCGATCGCGACCAGCGGAACGCCCAGCGAACTGGCACTTTTGATATGGTCGCCGGACAGCACCCCCAACCCGCC
>JBGSVU010000185.1:0-2175 GCA_041752775.1 Pirellulaceae bacterium
CAGCAGAAAAAGCGGTAGGCTCCGGACCATCTGCGAGGAACCCATCCGGTCGCTGTACGGATTGCAGTTTCCGTCCACGCTGCATGGCCTGGTCAGACAGGATCCGCCGGCAATTCGGGTCAGATGCCTGGAAAGGCTGAAAGAGAGTGTTCCCGTTGGTGACAAGTATTTCGCCGCCGAAATTGCCGCTGAATAGTCAGCTGGTTGTTTCGGCCTTTAACGCAGGTTCTCCATTTTAACTGGATTTCAAGGCGGCAGTTTGGTAAATCCGGCATTGGGAAATCCGGCATTGGGAAATTTTAAAAATTTGATTCGGCAATCGTTCATTGATGGAACCAGTCGCGGCCGCAGAGCGTACTGGTTGCCTGAACGGATCTCTGGCTGGGGAGGAAGAACAGAACAGTGACCACTTTTAAAATCATCGTTATGGCGATCCTGGGCTTGTCCGCGGTTGAATCAGCTCTTGCCCAGTCCGACCGGACTGCCGCGCTGGAATACTTGACCGCATCATCCCCGCTCAAATCTGGAGGTCAAGTGACGGTTTATTCCACACCGGGCCAGGGGCTGGCTACCAGCATCACAGCCAATACTCCCAACGGTGCAGGCCTGAATTCGAACCAGTCCAACGCGTCGCCGGTCGCTGGCGGGAGGAGCGATACCGCTGCGGGCAATCCCGGTTCCGTTCAACCAGTTTCCGCACCGCCCGCCCCCGCGAACAACCCGTCGGCGATGGGCAACCTGGCGACAGGTCGCCCGGTCGCGATGGCCACCCCGCCAGGAAATTCTCTGGTTCTCCAGTCCGATCCGTTTGTTGCCGGCACCACCAGCCGTGTGGTCTTGCCGACGCTGGGCGTGACGCCGACATCGGGACGCCGCCCCGGGTGGTGGAATCGACCGCTGTTTGGCGGCAACCAGAGTTTGCCACCCGTTTCGGTACCAGCGGCCAACCTGCCGCCGCAACTGTCCTCCGGCGCCCCATCGCTCGTACTGCAACAACCACCCGGCGCCGTTCCCGCCCCAGGTGGTGTGATCCCACCGACGATTGATTACAAAAACTATCCGCCAGGAAGCTACGCTGGACGCGGAATTTTCGGCCAGCAGGAATGTTACGTCGATGGCCAGCCGGCACGCAATCTGTTTCGCTTTCTGACTCCGTGGTAGTTTGGTGGTCTGGAGCCGGCTGCTGGTGACAGTTGGCGGGACCGGTGTTCCGGAAATTTAAAAGCCGCGATTCAGGTCGGGAGTTTCGCCAGGGCAGAAACGGGATGAAGCCATTCATCCAAAAGCTTCACATTCCGTGAGTTCGCGGAAAAATTGCAGTGACCGCCGCCACGATACCTGCGGAAGCGGTGACCAGCCCCAGGGCCATGGCGGCAATGACCAGGGCCGGAGCCAGCAAGGTGGATGCCTGATCGATCACGGCTGCCGTATCCAGCCGCAACACCAGGAACACGACCAGTGTGACTAAACCAGCCACACTCGCCCCCAGAATTGTCCCGCGCCAGGCGCCAGCGTAATCCGACCGGCTGGGCGCCATATGCGCCGCCACGCAGGTCACCAGATAAGCATACATCCAGAACCGGAAGCTGGCCGGATCAAACGCCCGCCCCAATGATCCAAATGCCGAACCCAGGACACCGGGCAAGTCGCCCAGTGTCATTGCGGACCCGGTTGGCGTCTGCCGGACCGCGTCGATCAGGACAGAAATCGCCTGGGGAAAAAACAGCAGCGTCAACAAACCCAACACGAGGGAGCCGCCCAGCAATGGAGCGGTTCCGACGAACAGGTTGCCGATCTCTTCAAACCAGTTGCCGCGTCTGAAACTGTGGCGGACGAACCCCAGGCGGCCATCGCGCACATCCGGATCAAACAACTGGACTTCATCGACCCGGTGCCGGAACAACAGGCACATGGCCACATGGCTCATTTCGTGGATGGGGGTTCCCAGCCATCCGGTGACCAGCACGCTGCGCCATCCGAAACGCGATACCAGTCGCCGCTGAATGAACCGTTCCAGCCCATGGATGCACAGCGCGAACACGACGGCGGGCACCAGCAACAGGAACCAGAACAGGAGCGTGGCCTGAAAGGCGGGCTGGAGGACTGACAAATCCGGAATCTCCCTGTCGTGCGGTTTTCACCTGTTGGCGTTCACTCTTGTATCGACTTCCGATG
>JBGSVU010000186.1:0-16606 GCA_041752775.1 Pirellulaceae bacterium
GGGCAGGATCGACTCCGCGAAACTCCACATCATTTTCTGTGTTGTCACAAGCCCCACATCGCGGGTGGATCCCGCCAGTCGCGAGTGCAGCCGGACAGTATTCCCCTCCAGAATCGGCAGGGGCTGGTCCAGCGCGATTGAAAGAATCGCTCCTGCCGTATATCGACCGATTCCCGGCAGGCGGATCAACTGCTGATAATCCGTCGGCACCTGGCCGGCATGATCGCGGACAATGATCTGTGCGGCGGCATGCAGCGACCGGGCCCGCCGGTAGTATCCGAGTCCCTCCCACATTTTCAGCACGTCTTCCAGAGGAGCTTCCGCCAGCTGATGCACGCCCGGAAAACGCTGAACAAATCGCTGGAAATAGTCGAGTACGGTTCCAACCTGGGTCTGCTGCAGCATGATTTCGCTGACCCAGACTCTCCAGGGCGTCGCGATCGCGCGCCAGGGCAGCACCCGTCCCTCTTTGTCAAACCAACCGAGCAACTTCCGGGCAAACTGTTCCCGGCTGTTATTTTCGATCCACTGCTCAAAACTGTTTTTCAAACGAAAATCTCCCCAGCGCCCGAAAACCGGATCATGTTTCAAGGAATAACAAATCAACTGCTTTCACGGCAGACAAAGTGACGAGAGCCGCGCTGGAAGGGTTCGTCATCCCGTCCACTGCCCGATGTTCCGCTCTCTCCCGCTCTCTACCTAGGCCAGACTTGTTCCGTTGGGAACGGGGCGATCCGGTGCGGCCAGCACGACACCTGTTCCTTCCACGACGAATCCGGTGACGAGGACCTCCGACATCCACGGCCCGATCTGCCGCGGGGCAAGGTTGCAAACACAAATGACCTGGCGACCGATCATCGTTGCTGGCGTGTAGAGATCGGTGATCTGGGCCGACGATTTTTTTTCACCGAGCTCTCCCAAGTCGATCCACAGCCTGAGGGACGGCTTTCTGGCCTCGGGAAATGTTTCGGCGCGGACCACAGTGCCGACGCGGATCTCCACGGCTTCAAAATCTTTCAGCTCAATCGTCATGGCTGGCAACCGCGTGATCCCGTCCTGTTCAGTCCCGAAATTTCGTCTACGTGCTTTTGTATCACAACGTCACCTGCCCGCCCCCTCTTCTTCGTCCAGAATCTCACGAATGATCCGGTGAAAGGTCGCTTTCAGCCGTTCGTGTTCAGCGCCGGTCGCCGGTCCGGAAAACCCGGTATAGATCGCGCGGACGGTCCCCTGCCGGTCCATGAACACAGTAGTCGGAAAGGAACGAACACGGTCCAGCCCGCGAAACGCCACGGTCGCTGCAGCTTTGTCGGCCAGCCCCGCCACCAGGACCGGATACTTTTTGGAGTGACGATCGATGTAGCGCCGGACCTGACGCCCATTTCGCCCGGCGTCGTCCGTCAACTCAAACGCCAGTCCTGTAACCGCCAGCCCTTCGGAGGCATACTGCTGGTGCAATTCCGCCATGAATTTTCCGGCGTCATCACAATTGGGGCACCACGTGCCGAACAGGTGCAGAACTCTTGCGCGGCCCGCAAACTGCTCTTCGTCCAGCGAGTGCATCTGACCGTCGATATCCGGAAATTTCAAATCCTCCAGCCGAACGGTCTCGTCCCATGTCGTCAGTCCGAGCGGATCGGGCAAGGCAGCCTGGTCGTCACGAACTGCGGTCCATTGCTCATGCCAGCGGGTGCCGGACCAGAAATCACCGGCCAGCGCTCCGGAGTCATCGGCCGTAGCGCGGAACAGGAATGCATGGGCACCGTCAAAGCACGACAGTGTCAGTTCACGACCGCGCAGGGTTCCGGCCAGATAGCGATAGTCGCCGGTCGTGGTAAGAAAAGTCCCCTGAACGCTGTCGCCCGAACTGGAAAAAATTCCGACAGCGGGATGGTCATCGCCCGAAAAATCCACCGCCCAACGTCCACTGACATCGACCGCTTCGGAGCCCACAGCACCATCACTGTCTTTGTCATCGTCATCGTCATCGTCACCGTCCGCATCGGATTCGCCCGCCGACGGGTACAGCGGCCTGGCCGTAAAAGGCATCTCAATCCACGCATCGCTGCCCGCCGTTCGCTTCCGCCACGTCCCTGTCAGGTAGCTCTCCGGATGGCCCACTGGCTGGCCTGGACTCCGGGCCCAGACGATCGACGAATCGTAGTGGGGAAAATCAAACGTCCCGGTTCCGGTCTGGGAATCGATCCTGTATTCCGGAATGGGCAGAACTTCCTGACCGTTGACGATCCACGCGCGGGCCGGTTGCTGCTGTGAGTCGATCCGGATCCGGAACTCCAGTGCTCCGCCTGGCGATTCCAGTTTGGCGAGATATTCGACTGGTCCGGTTGCATCGTCCGGGGAAACGGCCTGCCCCTGGATCAGCGCAACGGAAATCAGAGACAGGAGAACTGCCATCCAGGGCGTGCGGGACAACTTCATTGATTGCGGACCCAATAAGAACTGACGTTCGGTCGACAGGAACCCCTGGCATGATGTCACCTGGTGAATGTCGGTGCAAGCCATCCCGCAATGTCCCCGGCGAACGGGTGTATAATCATGGAGTGCGTTCGTTTTTTTCGACCATGTTCAGTTTGCAGCCGGGTAGCCGAAATGAAAGCATCAAGAGCGGGAATTCTGGCCGCTGTTTTGATTATCTCCGGCGGAATGTGGAGAGGAGGGGCTTTAGCCCAGGAAGTTCGTCCTCCCAATGTGATGATCATTCTCGCCGACGACATGGGGTTTTCGGATGCGGGATGTTTTGGAGGAGAAATCAAAACGCCGAATCTCGATGGACTGGCGGAGCGTGGGGTCCGTTTCTCGAATTTTTACAATACCGGTCGCTGTTGGTCGTCGCGGGCGGCGCTGCTGACGGGATACTACGCCCAACAGGTCGGTTTTGACAATTTGCCGGGCCGGCCGAAGGCGCCGCGGACGCGACCGGGCTGGGCAAAGCTGTTGCCGGAGTATTTGAAAGCGGCCCATTACCGTTCCAGTCACAGCGGCAAATGGCACCTGGACGGATCGCCTGCCGATGGCGGTTTTGACAGTTACTACAGCCTGGACGATCATGGCCGCTACTTTTCTCCCAGGCGTCATGTGCTGGATGGGCAACTGCTGCCCCAGCGGGCGCGCGATTCCGGCTACTACGCAACGACGGCGATTGCGGACCATGCCATTGGGTTTCTGAAAGAACACCAGCGGCACCATGCGGACAATCCGTTTTTCAGCTATGTCGCATTCACTTCGCCGCATTTTCCGTTGCAGGCGTTACCGGAAGACATCGCCAGATACACGGACAGGTATTCGGCAGGGTGGGACCAGTTGCGAACCGAACGCTGGTCGCGAATTCAGGAGTTGGGCCTGGTCGGGGGCGATCTGTCCCAGGT
The DNA here is from genome assembly GCA_041752775.1 of Pirellulaceae bacterium. Classification (GTDB taxonomy): domain Bacteria; phylum Planctomycetota; class Planctomycetia; order Pirellulales; family Pirellulaceae; genus BJ22. The sequence goes on from JBGSVU010000186.1 coordinate 3,387, forward strand.
CGAACCGGACGTCGGTCCTCCCTATGATTTTCCGGACCAGTTGAAAATTTTTGGGGATCGCGAAGTCAGCCGTCCGCTCCGGTGGGAGACGCTGACAAAAAACCAGCAGGAGTTCCAGGCCAAAAAAATGGCGATTCACGCCGCGCTGGTTGACCGGATGGACCAGGAGATCGGCCGTATTGTCCAGCAGATTCGCGCGATGGGGGAGCTGGAAAACACACTCGTGATATTTCTGTCGGACAACGGAGCCTCGGCCGAGATCATGGTTCGCGACGACGGACACGATCCGGATGCGGAGCCTGGATCGGCAGCGACGCACCTTTGTCTGGGCCCAGGTTTTTCAGGGGCATCGAACACGCCGTTTCGACGGCACAAAACCTGGGTGCACGAAGGCGGAATTCACACACCTGCCATTTTTTGCTGGCCCGCGGGAATGGAAAATCCCGGTTCGGTCACGCCGGCGGTGGCCCACCTGATTGACGTGGTTCCGACTGTTCTGCAGTTGGCCGGAGTAGTCCGACAGGATGCAGCCAGTCCCGAACCGGCACCCGATTTTCCAGGAATCCAGCTCAGCCCGGCGATTCGCCGCGGCGAAACCATCGCCAGAGAATCGTTGTGGTGGTGTCATGAAGGGAATCAGGCCGTGCGAGTCGATGACTGGAAACTGGTCAAATCGCGTGGCCAGCCCTGGGAGCTGTTCGATTTGAAAAACGATCCCGCTGAAACGCGCGACATGGCCGATGCCCTGCCGGAAAAAACCGGTCAGCTGGACAGACAATGGCAGACCCTGGCCGACCGCTGGTGGCCTGCGCCCGCACGCCCAGGCGGGTCGGCTGGCAATCACTGAACGAGTTGCCGCAGGGAGGGAACAGAACCGCTGCGGAGGGATTGCCGCCGTCGCCAGCGGGGTGCGATGGCAACTTGTCTGGCTGCGTTCACTGGATGAAACGTTGTGATACAGACTACAATCCGCCGTCCGGAGAATTCTGGCGGGAGAATTCTGGTGCGGCCAGAAGCCTGGCAATGCACTGGGACCGGCCGCATCCGCTGTCGGCCCATTCGACGGCGGGCATGGTGCTCCCGAATGACTCGGTACTCTGTTTTCTCTGTTTATTTCAATTTCATTTCAGGGAACCTGCTTTTCCATGGGGATTGTCGTTCAGAAGTTTGGTGGAACCAGCGTTGCGGATTGCGAAAAAATTCTTTCGGCGGCGCGCAAAGCCATTCGGGCTCATCAAAATGGCGATCAGGTCGTCGTGGTCGTCAGTGCCATGGGGCACAACACCGACCATCTGATTGAACTTGCCAGCCAGATCAGCGAATCGCCGCCAGCCCGCGAAATGGATGTGCTGCTTTCGACCGGCGAACAGGTCAGCGTCGCCCTGATGGCAATGGCGATCGACAGTCTGGGCTACAGTGCGGTCAGTCTGACAGGTGGCCAGATTGGAATTCGCACAGACAGTTCACACACCAAAGCCCGCATCCGGTCGATTTCCACCGACCGCGTCCGGCAGCTGCTGGACGCCGGAAAAATTGTGATCGCGGCCGGTTTTCAGGGGATCGACGAAGATTTCAACATTACCACACTGGGGCGTGGTGGCAGTGACACGACAGCCGTTGCTCTCGCCGCCGTGCTGCAGGCCGACGCCTGCGAGATCTACACCGATGTCGATGGCGTTTACACAACGGATCCGCGCGTCCTGCCCGAAGCCAGGCTGACACGCCAGGTCAGCTACGACGAGATGCTGGAACTGGCCAGTCTGGGTGCCGGTGTGATGCACAGCCGATCCATCGAATTCGGCAAAAAATTTGGGGTGCCGATTCATGTTCGCAACAGCCAGGCGGACGTCGCCGGATCGCTGATCGTCAACGATCCGGAAGCTCCCGACCAGGCGGTTAGCGGCGCCGCCGTGACGCGCGACGAAGCGAGAATTTCCCTGCTGGCATTGCCGGATGTGCCAGGCATCTGCCAACAGATTTTTTCGCCACTGGACGAACAGAAAATCACGGTCGACATGATCGTGCAGTGCCCGTCGGCGGAATCGATGGCGGATATAAGCTTCACGGTGCCGCGGCATGAGATGGCAGCGACCCTGCGGATCGTCCAGCCCGTCGTTCAGGCCCTCGGCGGCCAAATGGGTGACTGCAGCGATTCGGTTTCAAAGGTCAGCGTCGTGGGACTGGGGATGGCCCATCAGGTGGGAGTGGCCAGTCGCATGTTCACCGCCCTGGCCCGTGCCGACATCAATTTGCAGATGATCACCACCAGCGAAATCAAGATCTCGGTGCTGGTCGACCGGAGTCAGGCGTTGCGGGCCCTGAGGGCGGTTCACGACGAGTTCCAGCTGCACCGTACGCCTGACCACGCCGTGACTGATCCCTTCGTCCGGCTGGGGCAGTTCAAAAGCAGCGCGACACCGGTCGATGTGGTCAGCCGCCTGCGCGGTGTTGAGCTGGAAGGGTTGACGATCGACGATATCGTGCTGGACGAAAGCCAGGCAACGGTCACGCTGCTCCGCCTGCCCAACCGGCCTGGCGTCGCAGCCCGGGTGTTTGCCGAGCTGGCCGACAAAAACATTTTCGCCGACCTGATCGTGCAAACCTGGAGCAACATCGACCGCTCCGATCTGACCCTGTCCATTCCCCGCGAGCAGATTGCCCTGGCCCAACCCATTGTGGAAAATCTGGCCAGTGAGTTTCAGTGCAGCGGAATGCGGGTCATGCCCAAAATCGCCAAGCTGACCGTCAGCGGAATCGGGCTGCGCAGTCACACGGGAATGGCAAGCGGCATCTTTCAGGCGTTGCACGACGCCAACATCAACCTGGAAATGATCAGCACCAGCGAAGTCCGAATCAATGTGGTGGTCAACACGTCAGATGGCGCCAAAGCACTGGAATACCTCAATGCGAGGTTCCGGAATACGATCCGATAGGGTGGCCCGAAAATTGGAACCTGTATCGATTTGTCAACTTCCGGGCGCGTTTCGTAAACCCTGTCGCCACCGTCGGCAATCGGGTAACAGAACGCGTCCGTCAATTGCAGTTCGTGCGGAAAAACCGGGTGCGGGGTGTAGTTTGAAACACCGCGCAGTCGCCCGGCCGCTGATGCCCAAGTGTGTAGACGTCCGTGCAGGGGCTGGTCTGCAGGATCGTGAGAGGCATCCAGAATGCCGTTCCAAAAAAGTCCGCGGCTGACACCACGGGTTCCCACGGCAGCTTCCGCTGAATGCCATAGCGTTCGAGATTGATTTGCTCGAAATACAGCGGGCGATGTCTGAAGGTTGGGGTGATCCACGTGTACGTCGACTGGCTCCAGTAATAGCTGGAGTATCCGTCTGGCGAGAGTGTGCTGCGGGTGGTCGGCGCCGGCGAGCCATAGGCAGCCGTTCGGTAAGGGTTTTCGAGACTCAGGCCGGAGAGCATTGCCCCGGTGTTGTACATCGGACCCGTCATCTGCGCGACGGTCAGCTCGCCACCGTTGTCTTCGATTGTGAAGTTCGTGATCCTCGATACGGGCTGCAATCGAATGGGGCCCATGCCAGCATCCGGGTTCATTTGCGGTGCGACTTCACGCAGCACAAACTGTTCGGGAGTCTCGCCAGAGTTTTGCGGCGGCAGTTCCAGCGGACTGGGCAGGAAAGGCATCAGGACGATTGGATTTTCCGGTCCATTTTCCGGTCCATGGCCCGGCGCAATTGGGGCAGAGGCGGTGGGGTTTTCTGTCGGAGATGAATTGACGGCGGTGGAGGCCGGGATCGAGCGGCGCGGCGACACGGCAGCGGAAGTCAGCGAACTGGTCCGCGCCAGGATGTCTGGAACTGCGATTCCACTGCCGACCGGATTCGCGCTGGTTGTCGCCATGGATGAGTTTTCGGGAGTTGAGTCGGCCGTTAACGGCGGCGGGACGTCGAGGTCGGTTGTGGCAACCGGACTGCTTTTCAATGCATCGGAGGGGCTGGAGGCGTTGGCCGGTGGGCTGGCGGATTTGAAGCTGGGCAACAGCGATGGTGGGGCTCCGATCCCGGCCAGAATGTCGGGCACCGGGGTATCGTCGCAGGCGGAAGACTGTTCAACCGGTTCCTGATGTTCAACTGGTTCAACGGTCCCGGACGAAAACTGGGCCGGAGCCACATGGCCGTCAAAATTGGCGTTGTTCGCTGATGGATTCGGCAGGTCAGTTGCGGGCGGGCATTGAGTTGGATTTGCGAAGTCGCGGCCATTGGGGGTATTGGCCGCGGGAACCAGCATGCGCGATGGCTCCGGTGCTTTGGGGAGCAGCTGGCGGGGCGGTTGAATCAGCGAAGCGACCGGCTGGACGGGTCGCAGCTGTTTGGGGTTGCCGATCAGGCCGAGCGCATCGGAGCCGGATTGCGGTTCGGCGAGAATTTTCATCGCCTGTGAACTGGCGTCGGGTGTCGTGGAAGGGATGGAGGATTGGGCGGAACAGGTCGCCAGAGGTACCCACAAGGCAGCAATCGCGAAAAAACTCCAAGTTTTTGTCTGGGTCATTTTTCTTCTGGCTCCGGTACGATCCCGACTGCTCGTTGGCTGGGCAGATTCAAATGGACCGGCAGCAAATGGGTGCCGCAGACCGCAGTGGAATTGCCAAATAAAGTCTCGGATCCGGTGATTCTGCGGTGACAGAAACATCCGGATTTATTAGAGTTATCGGACGGGTCGGTGCGATTCACCATTCTCAACGGGGAATTTGTTTTCGTCAGGCCGCACAGAATCCCTGTCTTTTGCAAATTGCCGTGATGCTGGCTTGGCCGCTGGCGGGTCGCGATGATGGCAGGATGACCGCTACTGTTTTTCGAGCAAGGTGACACCGCCGTGAGGCTACTGCTGACTGCCATTTCGGGATCGCGTCAGGGCGAGACCTTCACGATCGATCCTGGCAATGTGCTGACGTTCGGGCGGACGGATTCTGCGGATATCAGTTTTCCGCAGGACGGCCACATGTCGAGCATGCACTTTGAAGTCAACTATATGGGCAGCGAGATCGAAGTCGTCGATCGGGGCAGCACCAATGGCACCTGGCTGAACGACCGGCGGATCAGTGCGGCGATTCTTCAGCCCAACGACTTGTTGCGGGCCGGCAAAACGGTGTTGCAGGTCGAGATGGAGTCGGCCGGAACCGCTGCCCGGCCACCGGATCGCGACGATTCCTGGATCATGCCAGTGGGTCCCGCTGATTCTCCATTTGTTCCAGCCGATCCTCCGGTGCAGGCGCCGCCTGCACCCGTTAACCCGTCCAATTTCGAGTCCTTTTCGCCTGGCCTGCATCAGCAACCGGTTACCGGCGTGGAACAGGACGATTTTCCTCCGCGTTCGACGACGCGCGTTGAACGCGCGGCACCTGTTTCGCATTCCGGTTCGGCTTCACGGGGTCCTGGTGGAACGGCGGGAGATAACGCGGGGCCCGGCGGAGAGCCCGTTTCCCCATCGGTGCCTCCCAAATCGCCACCGCTTCCGGCTTCGCAACGGCCGGTGCCGCCACCCAAACCGCCGGCTGCCAACAAATTCTCGGGATCACCGATTGAGTCGCTGGATTTGAGCAGTTCGGTTGATTTGAGAAATCTGGTGGAATCCGATTCGCCACCGCATGTCACCCCTCCTGATTCACCGGGCGTTTTCAGTGACAATCCGTTTTCCGATGCCAGTGTTTCATTCAGCGCAGCACCAGCGACGCCGGTAACGCCCCCGGTTCCGCGCCCCGACACTGTGCGGCATCAGGCGAGGGAATTGATCGCGCTGCATCGTTTTCCGCCAGAGGATCTGTCGGGAACTTTTGAGTATGTGTTGGCGACGCTGGCGCGGAATTTCGCGTTGAAGCTGGTGACGCATTTCAGGAAAATCCGCACGGCTCCGCCGACGGCTTTTTCTGTAGCGCCTGCGGTCAGCGATTTCTTTGGCAGTTCGCCTGATGGAACCTGTTCGCCTGTGTTGCTGGATGCGACCAGTCTGAACGAAGCGGCATTGACGGGCGTGTTGCCCCGACTCTGCCGGGCTGATGCAGTCGCGGCGTTTGTGGGAGTGGAAGGCAAACGGATGGAATCGGCCATCATCCGGATGGTCAATAGCGGCGTGGAAGGGTTCAGCGAAGAGGGTGGTTTGCTGCCTCTCTGCTGGCCCTCCGGTTTGATGGTCCTGGCACAGACCCGGGGCCTGGAATCGTTGCAGAAAATTCTTGGACCGGACTTGATGGGAGTCGTGTTCTGCACACCGGAGAAGAAACCGCGCGTCCTGGCTTATGCCCAGGGAGCGATGCAGGAACAGCTGCTGGCCATGGAATTCCTGCCCTGACGGGCTGTTAGCGGATTGGCGCAAGGCATGCAGTGATTGCACGGCATCAATACCCACCGGGCAGCTCGCGCTGCTCCGCTACCTGCACTGATGATACGCGGATAGACGGGGTGTCACGTCCGTCCCCTTCCTCAAATCGGTCACTCCTGCGGCGCCGGACTCCAGAGACAAACCGACTTGTGCGCGGGACTTTCCAGTATCATCCACGCGACCAGTTCGCGGAACCGGTCCGACATTTCCGCACTTCCGCCGCGAATCAGTCCGGACAGCATGGACGGGAATCCGAGTACATCAGCCAGCTCGCCCAGGGGTTCCAGGTCGGGCAAACTGTCCCCTCCGCCGGCAGTGTTTTGGGCGTGGCCGCTGGATGCGGCTTGCGAAGTCTTCATCCCAAGCACGATCAGCGCGTCGCGGCCGACGCAGGCTTTTACTATTTTTTCCAGCCGCGGGTCGTCGGAATACCGGACGGAAATCAGGGTCTGGCTGATTTGAACTGCCTCCCCTGATCCGACCATCATGCCAAGCGTCATTTCATGGTTTGAGTCCAGCTGGGTCCGGTTGATCACCAGCGAACAATGGCCCAGAGCAAATTCTGCGCTGGCCGCCCGAATCAAGTCCAGAAACTGGGTGGCACCTGATTCGTGCCCCCAACTGGTTTCGAGCAACCCGTCGATGGGTCCCGCCTGGAAGGCCCGCTGACGAACGTTCATCGCACGAACAATGCGGGAGAGAGGACCGTCGTCGGAACCGGATTTTGCCGCAGAATCACCGGCGTCAGCTGCCGTGGAATCATCGCCGGTCGCCCGGGACGCCTGATTGTCTTTCCGGCTGGAATCGGCGTCCGATTCGGCCGTTTCCCGCGCGGGAAGGGTTTCGCTGTGGGAAAGCGAACGAACCGGGAGCGAAATGATTTCGTCCATCTCGTACTGGCAAGTCGGACTGTCATCGGTCCTGGACGAAACCGTTTCGACGGCAGGAAAATAAGCGATGTCCTGGCCGGGGCGGTCGGCGTGAACGGAAACCAGCAGTTTGGATTCGCCGGCCTGAATCTGGTCGCCGTCGCAAAGTTCGGCGAGGGAAATTCGCTGGCTGTTGACGTAAGTTCCGTTGCTGCTGCCGACATCGCGCAGGCGAAATCGCCCCCCGACCCCTTCCAGCATCAGGTGGTACCGCGACATGTGCATGTCAGCGGGCACTGGAAAATCCGAAGTCGAAATGCGGCCGATGGACAACCGTTCGTCATCGCGCAACCAGCACTGCCTGCCGGTCGCCGGGCCGTCAATAAATCGCAGAAGACAAATCATGAAGTTTCGATCCGGGTCAGGATCATTGACAAAGAACCTGGCTGGCAGCGTTCGCCTGATGCCGGTTGTAGCGATTGCACAAAACCGGAAACTGCTTATGGCTACAAAAGTTCAATCGGTAAAGAGTACGCCACAAAATTTGACGAATCAGTAAAATATCCTGGTTGAGTGGGAATTGGCGGCAAAAAGCCTGCAAAAACTCTGGGGAGCCCCAGTGGAGTCACCCTGCTGGTTGCACCAAAGTGCTGCCGTCCGGGGCAACAGCCATCACCCGCCTGGGGGAGTCCATCCTGCCAAAACTCTTCAGGTGGCCGGACCGGGAAGCCAACGCGTCGAGGCTGGAATGTCGTGACTGAAACGTCCCGAAACCCGTTGGGGCTGAACCACCTGGAAGGTACGGTTTCACTGAAAGCGGCCAGGGACGCTGGAAGGAGGAAGCCGGCCAGAGCGCACAACGACGTGAAGAGTTTTCGCACGAGTTGCTCAGGAAGTTGCATCGAAAATCTGCGAGACATGAAAAAAGTCCAATTTTACCGGTTGCTCTGCGTATACCAGACACGAACAGTTGTCTGGCCGTTTGCGGATGCGCGGATCCCGGTAATGTCCAGCGAATTGGTTTTACATTCAAAACGGCGGAAATTACAATGGACCGCTGGACGAACCCCACCATCGCTGACTTGCCCGTTTGACCTTTTTTCATTTTCGCATGCAATTCCAGGACGCTGGAGTCTGCATTCGGTTCGTCCGGAATTGACCCACATTCCTGGAGTTGGCTGATGTCCGGTTTCGACCGACTGTTTTCCAGGCTGTTGGCGGGAGTGCGCAGCCAGGCACGCCGCACGCAACAGGCTCGCCCCGAACCGGTGCCCGTGCCGGCACCTTTTCGCCGACTGGAACGGCGACGTGTGCTCTCCGTCACCGGTGTCTTTGACAATATCACGGGTGTTCTGAACGTCGATATCGACAACGTTGGAAACACAACGGCAAACCTGCTGGATGCCGGCGGTGGAAGTTTCTTCCTCGACGAAAATAACAATTCAACCCAGGATGGTGGTGAGGCCACCGGGCTGTTTACCGAATTGCGGCAGGTCCTCGTCGATGGCGGCGCAGACGATACGGGAACGTTTTTCTGGGGAGCAAATTTTGGAACAGCGCCGCTGGATTTCGCCGGCGCGGATGTAATCCAGGTCAGCAATATCGACACGGTCCAGTTCGCGTCCGATTTTACCGCGGATGGTGACGTTTCCCTTTCCGTGAACGATGCCGTTCAGTTCGGTGGCACGATGAACGTCACGGGAACGCTGGACATTGCCGTCAGTTCTGTCACCGGGCAGATTTTCAGTGACCCGGCAGCAGTTCTGGACGTGACAGGTGCAACGACACTGGCGGGTGCCGACATCGACCTCGGGACTGGGGCTGCGGTAACATTCGGTTCGCTGACTGTAACATCGTCAGATACGGCCAGCTTCGATCTGGCCAGCGGCACAACGTTGCTGGGCGCCACGGCGACGGATACTTTTTCGCTCACCGCTGCCGGTTCCGTCAGTGTGACTGGCAATGTGGATGCAGCCAACGGCATCGAAATTTCGGCGACGACCGCCAACAGCGATCTGAGCGTTTCAGGCGACCTGACGACCGTCGATGGCGATGTGACCCTGCAGGCCGCTGATTCGATTCTGTTCACCGGAACGGGTTCCGTCGCTGCCAGTGGTACCGGCAACGTGTCGCTGGTGGGCAACCTCGACGATGCCGTCGGCGATGGGGGAAACCTCATTTCCCTGGCCAATGGCTCCAGCCTCGATGCAGGCAGCGGTACGCTTTCGCTCGCCAGCACCGGAACTGACGGCGGAAATATCCTGCTCTCGCAACTGGTCACCACAAACGGGACGACGTCTGCCGTTACCGTCCTCGCAACCGGAAACATCAGCGACAATACTGCCGCAGAAACGGCCAACATCGTTGGCGGGACCGGTACGGTCGTATTGACCGCCGGCGGATCGATCGGCCAGGGGGCCGCCACCGCCGACATCGACTTGAACGCCCTGAATCTGATTTTTAACGCAGCCGCTACTCCCGCAGGCGTCGTGCAGATCACAGACCTGACCGGTGGAGTCACGGTTTCAGGTGTTTCATCGGCGGGCGGCGGCGGATTTCTTGCCGCCAACAGCCCACTCGTGATCAGCAGCGACATCAATGTCGGAGCCTCGATGACATTTACCGCCGGAAACGGACCGGGTGCCAACGACAATATCACTATCAACAACAATGCGATTGTCACCCTGACTGCCGCTGCCGCCCAGGCGCTGACCTTCAACGCTGGCGACAATATCTTTTTCAATACAGGCCGGGTTGTTACCGCCGGCGGAGGAAATCACACGGTTACGCTGAACGCCAGCCTGGACGGAGCCGCAGACGGAAACCCTGGTTCGATCCTGCAAAACGGCACTGCCCTCATCGAAGTGACCACCGATGTTCTGGTCGCCAACGCAGCTGGCGGCATCGACCTGGATACGACAGTCACTTCATTGCAGGCCGACAATACGGGCACCGGCAATATTGTTATCGACGAAACGAATGGCATCGTACTTACCAGTGTCACAACGACCGACGGGTCGATCGATGTAACAGCCGGAGGCACGGTCACCGCAACTCTGGTCAATGCAGCCGGTGCAGGCAGTAACGCTACAATCACAACCACCACCGGCGGGATCACGGCAACCTCGGTTACCGCTGCCAATAACGTGGTCCTGAACGCCACAGCTGGAGATATCACCAGCGGCACAATCACCGCCACAGCTGGATCAGTCGATATCGATGCAACGGCCGGCGACGTTGTGGTCGGCGCGATCGTGGCCGGAACGACGCTCAACATCGACGCTTTGGCTGGCTCGATCAACGACGGAACCGATGACGCCGTGGTCGATCTCACGTCGACCACTGATGCAGCGATTACCCTCAACGCCCGCGATGAAATCGCCGGAGCGGGTGCGGACGGAAAACTGGAATTCGCCGACGGCAGCAACGTCACCGCCAATTCGACACTGGCGGGAGACATCGCCCTGCAGGGGCTGGGTGCGATTACCCTGACCAGTGTCACAACGGCCAACGGTGCGATTACCGTCATGTCGGCCGGAACGATGACTGCGGTCAATGTCGATGCAACCGGAACCGACAGCGACGTCAACGACGTAAGTCTGATGACGACGGGCGCCGGGGCCGACGTGAATGTGTTATCCGTTCTGGCGGGTCCGACGCTGGGCGATGTTGTGATTACGGCCAGTGGCAATATTCTGGATGGTGATCCGCTGCTCTCGGATGACCTCGATATTTCGGCCAACGACGTCACACTGGTGACTGCGACGGGCAGCATTGGTTCCACGGATACCGATCTTTTTGCCTGCCCGCCGCCCGTTTTCAGCCTGATTGAAATTGAGGCCACCGGCGATCTGGTGGCCAACGCCCCGCTTGGTACGGTGGCTATTAACGCTGATGTGGACGGGACAACGACAATCACCGCGACGACGGGTTTTCTGCAATCCGATGGTGATCTGGACATTTCCGGCCTGACCCTGACAGTAACCAATTTTGGCGCGGTGGCTGACGCCGACAACAACGGTCTGGGAACACTGACGATTGGCGCGACGACTGTGGTTGCCGGAGATTTGCAGCTGGAGGGTGCCGACATCGTGGCGACAGACGGTTCAATCGACCTGTTCGCCACCCGGGTCCTGTTTGTGTCCGGGCGCGACGCGGCCGTACCGCTGGCGAAAACAGTCAACGTGACAGCTTCCGCACTGGACGCCACGAACAACGGGGATCTGACCGTCAATTTCCTTCCGTCAGTGGCTCATCCGCAGCTTGATCTGCTGGATTTGAATTGTGACAACGTCGCCCTGCAGACGCTGAATCTGGCGGGTTCGATCGTCCTCAATTCCAATGGAACGTTTACCGTTTCGGACGACGTAATCGCTGGAAACGATGGGACTGTGAACAGCACTGGTACTGTGTTGTTACAGGCAGTCGGGGCTGGCAGCAGCGCGATCATCAACGATGTGGTACTGACCGACAACGGCGATTTGACGATTCTGGCCGATGACGATGTACGGTTCGGCGGTCCGTTGAGTCCTGGTGACGCAGCCGACACGGACAATCTGTTCGTCGCCACAACTGTCAATGGAAATATTGTTGTCCGCGCTGATGCGGACTTGGACTCCAATGGCTCGGGTGGCCAGATTTTTATGGCCGATGGAGCCAGAATTATCGCGGGGCGCGACATTTCGGCGGATTTTTTGCCCGGAGCAAATGGTTTGCCTTCGCCATCGTCGATCACTCTGGGGGCAACGACCAAACCGCTGGGGCAGGCGGAAATAGCCCTTGCCGCGGATGAGTCCATTACCCTGGGTTCCATCCAGACCGCCAACAATACGGCCCGGGCAATCACGATCGAATCCCGCAGTGGGGCCATCATCGATGGCGGTGACGCGGCTGGCGATCCGGACCTGGTGGCCAATAACGCGGGTGCGCTGGCTACCTTGCGTGCCGTGACCGGAATTGGCCATGGGAATGCCCTGGAGACATCCCTGTTCGCCGTCGATGCCATCAATAACGACGCCCTCAATCCGGATACATCGGTTCGAATCGCGGCTGCCAACAATATCCAGCTGGACGAAGTCATTGCGGGTGGCGATTTGAATCTGGTCAATGCCGACAACCAGGCGAACACGGGCGACGTGATCGTTCAGGTCGCTGGTGGAACGCTGACCGTGACGAGTTCGGCTTTTGCTCCAAACAACGGTGACTTTGAAGTGACCACGGAAGCCGGCGATATTCGGTTGCAGGCCTCTGGCGATGTTGTGATCGACTCGAATGTCTCATCCGGCAGCGGACATGTCACTGTCGCGGCCGGAGATGATGTGGACCAGAACGCCAATATTTCAACCGGTGGTACCGGAACGGTGTTTGTGAGTGCTGACAATCTGGTCGCCGATGCCATCGATGGCGTGGACATGAGCCTGACGGCGTCCATTACAACTGCTGGCGGAAACGTGCGGATCGTTGCCGACAATGAAGGCGACATTCTGCTGGGGCTGGTGGATGCGGGGGCCGGCGATGTGAGTCTGGTCGCCGAGCGTTCCATTCTCGACAACAACGGCGCCGCACTGAATGTCAACTCCGGTTCGTTGCGGATGATCGCGGACGCATCCCTGACGAATCTTTCCGATGGAAACGGCCGTATTGGCGACGCCGATGCCGGAAATGGAATGCCTGCCGAGAACGTCAATGCAATCGACACCCGTGTTGCGGTGCTGGCTGCCCAAAGCGCCGACGGAATTTATGTATCGGAGGCGGATGATTTGCTGATCGCAGCCACCGGCGCGATTGCAGTTCTGCGTGTGAACAGCGACGGTACAACGACGACCGTAACCGACGCGGACTTGAGCGATTTGACCACCACGGACAATGGCAATATCAAGGTGGTCACGCGTGCGGGCAGTTTGACAGTCACCGACGGGACCGATGGGGACGGGACTGGCGTCTCTGCCAGTGGCGCCGGTGATGTGTTGCTGGAAGCCCGCGGTGCGGCCAGCGATGTGGTGATTGCGGCAGCGG
>JBGSVU010000187.1:0-8043 GCA_041752775.1 Pirellulaceae bacterium
TTCCGGCACAATAGGCCAGCATCATCCAGAAATCATCATTCAGGGGCAACGCATACATTTCGATTCCACCCGCCACCAGCGGCACATTGTCAACGACTGCAGAGACCAGACCGATTGCAAAGGCCACCACATCGCGACCAGGCAACACCCGGTCAAGCCACTCGGCGGCACTCTGCAACGTTCCCATCGCGCCCAGTGCACCCACCGCCAGCAGGATCCCCAGAAAAAACAGAATGCTGGACATGTCCACCCGGCGCAGTGCCGCCATCACGCCCGTGCTCGACTTTGTGGTTTCATCCATGCTGTGACTGACCAATTCAGACACAATCCACAGGGCCGCGAGGCTGAGCATCATCCCCATGTAAGGAGGCAGGTGAGTCAACGATTTGAAAACGGGCACACTGACCAAACCCAGCAGTCCCAGCATCAGAAACAGCCATTGGTGCCAGGGACGGATGTTTTTGTCCATGCCGCTGACCTCAGCCGGCATCGCATCCAGTTGTCCCCGCATGACGTACGAGAGTCCGGCAAGTGGTACCAGCAGGCACGCCAGGCTGCCCAAAAACAGTTGTTGCATGACCTCCACCGGCCCAAGCTTGTGCTTGATCCAGAGCATCGTGGTTGTCACGTCACCAATCACAGTCCAGGCGCCGCCGGCATTGGCAGCAATCACGACCAGCCCCACATACATCAGGCGGTCTTCACGAGCGGAAACCAGTTTTCGCAACAATGAAACAACGACAATCGTTGTGGTCAGGTTGTCGAGTACGGCCGACATGAAGAATGTCATCAGTCCTGTGATCCACAGGAGCGTCACTTTTTTTCGTGCGCGAATTCGTTTCGTCACCAGTGCAAATCCTTCGTGGGCATCGACCAGTTCGACAATGGTCATCGCCCCGATGAGAAAAAACAGGATCCCTGCAATTTCACCGGTCAGCTGCAAGTGCTGATGTTCCAGAGCAAAATGCTGACCCACGTTGCTGATGTTTTCCGTCGCGGACTCAAGGACAAACCAGTCCGGAACCGCGTTGGCAGGCAACAACTGCTGGGTGTTGACCACGTACAGCGACCAGCAGAGGACTCCTGTCAGGAGAGCGGATGCGGCCTTGTTGATTTTCAGTTTGTGTTCCAGCGCTATAGCCAGATAGCCCAGCACAAAAACAGTGAGAATGATGATGGTCATGGGATACGTGGTGGACACTAAAAAGAACAAGTTGCCGGGTACATGTGTGAAAATCGACTTCGGTCAATCGCCTCTGGTTTCGAACGCTTTGTCATCCGAATGGTCCAGAGGCGAATGCAGTGATAATTGCTTCAGGAGTTTCTCCGCTTCAGCTTTACAGAAACTTCAAGTCCCGCTGAGAAAACGTTTCCCAGTTTCAGTAAAAACCAACCCGGTCCAGGCCTCACCCGGTGGCAATGCCTGCCATGACCAGGTCGGGACCCTCGAATTGGTTCCAGTTTCCCCCCCAAAAAAATCCCGGATTCATTTTCGAGGAAACTTCGTTATGCAGCGATTCGTATTTCTGTGTCATTTTCCGGCCGGTGTTTTGCCGGTTTAAAAACCCGGCCCAGTGGACTGGCAAGAAGTGCTGGAAGCAGAATCAATTCGGCCGCCATGCCGGCAACCAGGATCGCCAGCATCAAAAATCCGAACTTTCGCGTTGGCATGAAGGTGCTGAATGCAAACACGCTCAACCCGAGGCCGTTGATCATGGCTGCCTGAACCGTCGGTGTCGCACAATGACGATAGGCGCCCAGAATCGCTACATGCCGACAGCCCGTTTCATTTAACTCGTGACGAAACCAGGTGAGGTAGTGGATGGTGTCGTCGACCGCCACTCCCAGGGCAATACTTGCAGCCATCATCGAACCGATATCGATGGGCACTCCGATCCATCCCATCGTGCCGAAGATCGCCAATACCGGCAGGACATTGGGCAACATCGCAACAAATCCGGCCAGAATACCCCGGCTGACCAGCATCAGAAGTGGCGTGATCGAAGCAAACGACCACCAGGTGCTGCTGACCAGACTCGCCAGCAGCGACCTTTGAGCCTTGTAAACGATTGGAATCACGCCGGTATAGGTCACGACTACAGGCGGAAAATTGCCTTCGACATGGGCTACGGATTTCTGGACAACAGGATCGATCAGTGCCCGAAGCTCTGCGGAAAACTGCCCGTAATCGACATCCCGGAAGGCTGCTACGCGCAGACTGATTCGCCACATCTCATCCTGCGTGACTTTGTCCCGGGCGAGGTAGCCGCTTTCGCACAATTTGTCGAAGTTGTTTTCGAATCCGGTCTCCATCCAAACCCGGCGAACAAGGGAAGCGCCGCCTCCTCTTGTGTTTCCCGGCATGGGTGGCAGAAAAGTCGTGACCGCCATGGCTGGTCCAACCACACCGGTTCCCGAACCACCGAATTTTCTTTCGATCAGCCGCTGTACGTCACGAACCAGAACCATCCGTTCCATGGTGGACAGCTTGCGTCGCAGCTTGATCCCCCTGGCCTCGTCCTGCCGGTCCTGTTCGAAGTGCTCCAGACCCCTGTCATCAAAACGCAAAACGATTTCCATGGGCACCAGGCGACCGAGGTTTTCCTCCAGCCAGTGGTAATCGTGCAAAATCCGGGCTTCAGGACCAAACAGTTTCATCAGATCCACGCTGCTGCGAACGTACGTCACACCCCAGCCAGCCCAGCCAACAAACAAAAGGCAAATCAGACTGACCCAGACGTACCGCCGGATGATGATCCGCCCCGCCCAGTCCCAGAATCTTTCGACAGCGGAAGAGAACCCGGTTCTGGCTATTTGAGTCTGCCGACTGGCAAACGATTCGATGGGCCATTGTTTCAGCATCGCCGGCAGCAACAAAAACAGGGTCGCCAGCATCATCAGGACACCTGCGGCGGCGTAAAGCCCGAATTTTCGAATGGGTACCAGATCGCTTGTACACAGGGACAACAGCCCCAGTGCGGTCGTGATGCTGCACAACAACGCGGGTTTCCATCCCAGTCTCAGAGACTTTTCCGCCGCGAACCCGATGCCATCGCTTGTTACCGCCTCGCGATAATAGTTGATCAGGTGCACGGCACCGGAGATCGCCAGAACGTAGACCAGTGGCGGCATTGAGAACAGAATCGCATCGGTATGATCACCCATCAAGGCAACCAGCGCGAGGCAACCGGCAGCCGAAATAATTCCGCAGGAAAACACCATGGCAGTCAGGGCCACGCTGCGAAGCGAAAACCAGGCCAATCCCAGACCCAACAGTCCAGACAAACCCGCCAGCCGCAATAGCGTCCGCTGGCCTTCTTCGTCAATCGAAACATTGTCAACCGGCGGACCGCCTATGACCGCAGTTTCGGGATCGATACCCACCTCGCGCATTGCCTGAAACAGCAGGCCTTCGGCATGAAACACCCGCAACCATCCGCTGGCCGGCCGGCCAAGCACCTCACGGAACCTCCCGATTGCCGCATCGGACAACTGAACGATGACACACGTTGTCGATCCGTCGGGACCAATCAGCGAGCCAGAAAGCCGTTTTGCTGCCGTCTTGAACGGCAAACCACTTTCACCAGCTGTCATCTGGTCCAGAGTGCGTCTGGCAGTAGTGACATCGCTGACGTATCTCGGCAAATGCTGTTGCAACTCCAGTCGGCGAAACGCAACTTCCGTACCACTCTTGCCTGTTCCATCTCCGGCGGATTCGGGGACCGCAATGATTCCGTCGGAGAGCAGTTGGGCCAGTTTCTCTATTCGTGGATCATCCTGCTGCGAGTCGGGCTGGTACGGGTCGCCACCGATCTTGCAACCCGGCCAACTGACCACAACGAACTGGTCTGCCGAAAAATGTTTGCGGAATTCAGCGAGATCCCGGGTCTCCGTGTACGACTGTGGCAACCAGTCCTGAACCTTGTTGCTGTGGCTTTGCACCGCAGTTCTGGCCATCATCATGATGGTTGGCAGCGAGAAGCAAAACACGATCAAAATGACCAGCGAATACCGGTCAAGGAATGTGGGACGATTCTGAAACAGCGTCAGTTGTCGTTCGGAACGGCTCATGGAATCAGGCCTTTTTTTAACGCGGGAACAGGACTGCCAGGACAACGTCCTGCAATACGGAACCTCAAATGTTCCGTGCCTTCGGCACTTTTTTTTGTATTCACCACGGGCTCTTCGTCCAGCACACGAAAATCCGTGTGGGCTGAAAAACAGGACTGGATCCGGCAGGGAGTTGCTGAGACTGCAAAACAAAAACCTCGCCAACGGTTCACGTGACGGTCAGTCGCGCGACGGCCGGGCGACAGGGTGACACACCCTGCTCAAACGCAGACTGTGGCCGTGAATGGGGCAACGGATCGACGCAAGCTACGCGTGTTTTTCGCACGCACGTGCGCAACGAAATCGGCAGTCAGGCTCGCATCAGGGAACGATCTGGATCGCACTCCGAAACAGGCTTTCAGAGTTGACCCATCCGGGCAGAGATCGCCGGAGTGTCAGAAAAGTGGAGGGCCACGCACAGGGTACGGGCAATGATCTGCAGGAAGAATCCAGGCGAATTGACAGGGGAAGACAATCGCCCAATCTGAAGAAACCGAAAAAATTCCGGAGTGAAGCTGGTTGCTGAAATCCAGCTTTCGAAAATCGTTCTTGGCTTCGCCTGCACCTGACGCGTCTGCGTCCAGCAGGCAAATTTCTCCGCACGATGCCGCCCGTTCCACGGAAATCGTGCCGTTCAACAGGAAACCACACACCATAAACCCGGTTAACAACCAGGTAATTGTCAATGTGGTTTTGCGTTTGCCAATGATTCGTCGCATTGCGTCATGCTAGCCGTGCTTCGCGTCTCAGTCAAGTTCGCGACTGGTAACCATGTGTTTCGGAACAACGAGACTGAAACAATTAGCATTCGCTTCGAGCTGCCGCCTATTTGTTTGGGAAGTGTCTGGGGTTCGGATTGGTTAAGGCAATTCGTTGCGTACGTGCCATCAGATGAGCCATCTTGCAGCCAGCAAGTTCCTGAAAATCCGGATGCTGGACCGGGAAACGGGAACAGATATGTCAGAAAAGGCCTGTCAGATCCCTTTGCAGCCGGCGTGTTACCGCAGCTGTTTCGAAACAAATCCGGCCCCGCAAAGCTTTCCTCGCCGGAAATACCGGAAATCTGCTGCAGATTCTGATCCACTTTGCTTCGGATTTCGTAGCAGTTTGCCGGACGCCACGTTCGCTGCGTGCAATACTTGCAGCATCGCAGTTGGCCAGACAGGCAATTCAGATCATTGGGGCGGAACAGGATGAGTCAGTCACTGAACGGGAAAGGGGTCGTGCAAATCCTGGTGGGATTTGGATGCCTGGCAGGGGCGTGGTATTACGGGCACATTTCGTCGGCCAGTTCTGCCGGTGGACTGGACCGCGCCCCGACGGATTTGCCTGCCGAAGACCTGGTCTGGAACACGGCGCCGGTCTCGCCGCCACCTCTGCAGGACGGCGCGTCCGGTTCGACGCAACCGGATGCGGAACTCCAACACAGGAACGCTGCATCAGGCCCGAATGCGAATCGCGACAACCCCGGCCCGATGCTGGCACCACCTGACTTTTCGCAACTTGCAGCCGAAATTGACCGGGAACGGGCTTTGCAAAAAGCCAACGCCCTCAAAAACTCCCTCTCGGAGATTCCACCGGTGGCTTCTGCCGTCGAGCGACCTGAAATCGCAGCAATACCGCCTCCAGCCCCCCAGTTGCAGAATGCCGCTGCCGGGGCGTCACGACTGGTTCCTGTCCGCGCGGGTGTACCGCAAGGGAACGACGTGGAACCGACCCTCCCATTTACTGCCGGGACGTTTCGCGCGAATTCCTTTACCGGTTCCGAATCGAGCCAGGTTCTCCGGCCGATTCTCGATTCCCAGCCACAAACGGACACGGGCGGGAGCGTCTTGTCCGCAACCAGTGGACTGTCGCCCCTGTCGTCGCGGGTGAGTGAGTTGCAGGTTACTGCGAACGGTTTCAAGATCCATGTCGTCCGACCGGGCGAAACATTGCAGACCCTTTCTCGCGACTATTTCGGCAGCGCGGACTACTATTTGGACATTTATGCCTGCAACCAGGACGTACTTGATTCGCCCGCTGCAATTCGCTCGGGAGTCAGCCTGCGAATACCCGTTTCTGGTGAACAGGACCGCTGATTCGGCGACAACCGGCGGCTTTGTGAGGTTTGGGCGTGAAATCGTCTCTTTCCGGCTTGTTTCCGTCGGCCCTGGCAGCGAAAATGGAATTGGCGCTGGTGTCGTCCCGTTCGCACGATTCGGAGTCGGGACAATTTCGCCACGCATTCCTGTTTTCGCCAAACCCCTCCGAGACCCAGCATGATTGCGACAATCCGCCGGTGGTGGCAACTGAAATCGGGCCAGGTTGAATCGCCTGTGGTGACCGATGTCCCGTGGTGGGTCGTCAGTTTGACTTTGCATGTGGTCCTGATCGTTGCCCTCGCAAAGATTCTGTTGCCCAATCCGGATGACCGCAATGTGCGTCTGGTGGCCGACGTCGCCGAAGAGGTCGCGCTGGACCAGACGGAACCCGAAGTCCGCTTCGATGAAATTTTGCCCGAGACGATTGGCGAGACAGCGCTGGACAACCTCCAGTTCAGCCAGGATGCGGTTCCGATTCTGGAAATGGAACGGGAGGATTTTCTGGAGAACATCCAGCCGCAGACGGAACTCGGCGACTTGATGGTGGATGACAGCTTTGAACTGGCCACCGCTGACCGGATCTCGACGGTTCCGGTCAAGGGATCGGTTGGCAACGCAGTGGCATCGGCTTCGGGAGCTGTCGACCGGATCACCGAAGAGATTATCCTCTCACTGGAGCAACGCGACACACTGGTGGTGTGGTTGTTCGACCGTTCGCCCAGCATGATGGAACAGCGGACGGAGATTGGGGAAAGGCTGGAGAAAATATACGCCGAACTGGACAAACTGGCGTCACTCGGCGTCACTGTCCCCACGTCGGTCAGCGGGGGAAGTGGTGAACAGAAAGTGACCCTTAAAAAGACGGCGGACGCGGCGCCGCTGCTGACCCAGGTTTACGCCTTTGGCCAGGATTTTGACCGGATGTTGCGCGACCCGTCGAGCGACTTTGAGGAAATCCGGGATGCCTTCGGCAAAATCAGACGAGACGATTCCGGGCTGGAATTCGTTTTCTCGGCCGTTATCCAGACTGTGACGGATTTCAAAGATCTGCGGAAAGTCAACCGCCTGACGGGCGAGCGGGAACGGAATGTGATGATCATCGTGGTATCGGACGAAGCCGGTGACGATGTAGCGCGGCTGGACGAATGCGTCCAGCGATGCAACCAGTACGAAATTCCGGTTTACGTGGTTGGTGTGCCGGCTCCCTTCGGTCGCGCCGAGACGTTGGTGAAATGGGTCGATCCCGACCCCAACTACGACCAGTCTCCCCAGTGGGCTTCTGTTTCGCAGGGCCCGGAAACCGTGATGCCGGAACGGCTGAAGCTGGAATATTTTGCCGACAGCTTTGACGACAACGAAGCGATCGATTCAGGGTTTGGTCCCTTCGGATTGACACGTCTGGCCTATGAAACCGGCGGCATTTATTTCGCTGTCCACCCCAACCGGAATACGCGGCGGGCGGTCGGCATGCGCGAGACCGAGGACTATTCGGCCCACCTGAAGTATTTCTTTGATCCCGATGTCATGAAACGGTACCGTCCGGATTACGTATCGCTGCAGACTTACGCCCAGCGGGCCGGCGAAAACGCCTGTCGTCAGTCGCTGGTTCAGGCTGCCCAGTTGTCGTCAGTCGCCGCCATGGAAACTCCGTTGCGGCGTTTCACCCGGTTTGACGAAGCCCAGTTTGTGAATCAGGTCAGCCAGGCTCAACGGGCTGCGGCGATACTCGAACCCCAGATTGACCGCCTGTATCAGGTTCTGAAAACCGGAGAAGCCGACCGGCAAACCGAATTGTCTCCGCGGTGGCAGGCCGGTTTTGACCTTGGCTATGGTCGTGTTCTGGCCAGCA
>JBGSVU010000188.1:0-5535 GCA_041752775.1 Pirellulaceae bacterium
GGGTGGGCCCAGTCCGCTGGTCTTCCGGCTGGTTGGCGGAGGGGAAGAACCGCTTGTTGAACCGGTTGCCATTGAGCTGGGCGCCAGTTTTGGTCCGTGGATCGAGGTCAGTGGCGGGCTGAAGGCAGGAGACCAGGTGGTTGTCGAAGGGAACGAACGGCTGAAACCAGGATCGGTCGTGACCGTCAGCGGTCGCCGCGACGACCAGCCCGGTGACATCAGCGATTAAAGTCTCTGCAGGGGAGTGCCCTCTTGGGTGAAAGGACCTGCGGATCAACGACAATGCGTTGTCAGTTTTCGGGTTTCCGGGCACAGCGGAGGAACGTGCAGGCAAACTCGTTTTTGTCATCGGCGGGGTGTGTTCCTTCCGCAATGCATTCCCACTGGCCATGGTCGAATTCCGGCAGGAAAGTATCGCCATCACATTGGGCGTGAATGCGGGTCAGGTAAAGTGTTCCGACCAGATCCCAGAACATTTTGTAGATCTCGCCGCCGCCCACCAGCATCGGCTGGTTATCGTTCCGCGTCAGTTGTACGACCTGATCAACCGAATGGGCGACCACGGCGCCGGGAAACGTCCAGCCTTGCTGTCGCGTGACGACGATTGTCGTTCGGCCGGGCAAATTTCGTCCGATCGATTCAAGCGTCTTGCGGCCCATGACCAGGTGGTGGCCCATCGTGATCCGGCGAAAATGTCTGAGATCGGCTGACATGCGCCAGGGCAACTGTCCGGACCGGCCGATCACATTGTTTTCACAGGCCGCGACCACAGCCGCAAAACGCCGGATGCCCACAGTCAGAACGGATTCCTCCACGATTGAAATTTCCAGTTCAGTTCAGACGGCAACAGCAGCCCGGATGTGGGGGTGCGGATCGTAGTTTTCGATTGCGATATCTTCGCAGGCGAAATCAAAGACGGAATCGGGGATCTTCAGCAGTTTCAGTGCGGGCAACGGCCGCGGTTCGCGTTGCAACTGGAGGCGGGCCTGTTCGATGTGATTACTGTACAGGTGCGCGTCGCCCAGGGTGTGAACGAAATCACCCACCTGCAGTCCTGTGACGGCTGCGATCAGGTGGGTCAGCAAGGCGTAGGAAGCAATATTGAAAGGCACTCCCAGAAAAACATCGGCGCTGCGCTGGTACAGCTGGCAACTGAGTCTGCCGTCGGCCACATAGAACTGAAACAGTGCGTGACAGGGCGGCAGAGCCATTTGGGGCAGTTCGGCCACGTTCCAGGCGCTGACCACCATCCGGCGTGAATCGGGACTGGTGCGAATCAGGTGAATGACCTCGCTGATCTGATCGATCGTCTGGCCATCGGCACCGCGCCAGGATCGCCACTGGGCACCGTAGACCGGGCCGAGGTCTCCGTTTTCGTCGGCCCATTCATTCCAGATCGAAACGCCATTCTCCTGCAGCCAGGCGATATTCGTTTCACCCTTCAGAAACCACAGCAGCTCATGAATCATGGAACGCGTGTGAATCTTCTTGGTGGTCAGCAAAGGGAACCCGTCACGCAGCGGAAACCGCATCTGGTATCCAAACAGACTCAACGTGCCGGTACCGGTCCGGTCGGCCTTGACAGTCCCCTGTTCCAGAATGTTTCGCAACAGGTCGTGATATTGTTTCATGAACGTCTGGGAATGGAGGCAGTCAGTCGCCGGGCCGGTAAATGCCACGATTCCCGGCAGGTGCGGCTGCCTAAACGGGGCAACTTTGCAGAACGGCCCTGCCGGCACCGGCATTTTAGTGGCAAGGGAATGCCGGACGCAATGCAGCTGATTTTTTTTCGGCAGCCTATTGCGACTGGGCGGCGAATCCGGATGGGCGCAGCACAGGAGCGATCACGCCGATGCCAGCCGGTTCCTCCGCGAGGCGAGCGTGGTCAGGCAACATCCCAGCAGCCAGGCGACGGCGGCGCACGGTTCGGGGATGGCGACGCCAGCTCCTTCCGTGGGTCTGGGGCTGACGACGGCCAGGTGGTCGGGTTGTGCATTCCGGGAAACCTGATTCGGCCAGGGGGACTTATTGGCCGGGCCTGAACGGTTGGAGTTTCCGATTTCATTGACGACGGTGGGCAACAGCAGCGGGCCGGGATGGAATTCCCGGAAGACTGAACTCCAGTTTCGGTCGAACAGTCCGTTGGAGTCGATGTTGGACCGGTTCACGAATTCGGGAAACAGGGTTGGGGAATTTGCGTCCGCAAAAAATTGCAGACTGTATTGCAGGAAGTTGCTGTGATTCACCGCAGGATACATCTCCGGCGCGAACAGCGGGGTGGCTGTTTCGGAATAGCCGGCGACCATGGCAAGAGGTTCCCAGGGACCCGATGTGGCTGCATTTTCCATTGACCCGGTTGGCTGGAACTCCACGTCCGTCCAGTCACCGGCTTTCAGCGATTCCGACTGTTTGGAGTCGAAATTCAGGGGGATGTGCAATAATTCGGGAGACAAATGCCGGAAGTTCAGGGCACCCTGCATTGTGGAGAGGCCCGGAATCTCGGCACGGCGATCCGATATCCGGAATTCGGCGGACTGGGCGGCAGCCTGTGTGGCGACCAGCGTCATGACCAGAAACAGGATTGCCAGGCATTGGGAGTGAAACGTGGCAGGCATGGACAGGGCCCTGTGCAGTTCTGTGTCGGAATTTGAATTTCTGTGTCGGGATTGAATTGGGGGCGTCGACTGGACTGAGTCCGGCGCTTTTTCCGTCGGCATCTTTTTTCATCGGTAAACGGCCCGGATT
The DNA here is from genome assembly GCA_041752775.1 of Pirellulaceae bacterium. Lineage (GTDB taxonomy): Bacteria > Planctomycetota > Planctomycetia > Pirellulales > Pirellulaceae > BJ22. The sequence continues at coordinate 2,746 of JBGSVU010000188.1, forward strand.
CCAGAAGGATGGTATGGATGGCCGGAACAACCGGTCTGGCAGGGTCGTTTTCGAAAAACCGCCCGAGGGTATTTTCTGCTCGGAACAGGCCGCGCAGTCCAACTGGTCAAACGTTCGGCTCCGGAGGTCACGTCGTTGGGGAACTTTCGGGTGACTTGCCGCCCAGTCGGGCTCCAGTTCAAATGGAAGAAGTTGCGAATTCACTTTCATCTGGAAAACCCGGAAAGTCACCGACATGTTCCCACATGCCTTTTTGCATTCATCCCCTCCAGTCGTGTCAAACACCGCGCGGTCGCCATTGGGCAGTTGCGGTCGGGTGTCGGCTGTTGCCCGCGTGTTGGCCACGGCCCTGCTGATGCTGGCTTGCCGGTCGGGGGTGTCGCAGGAAGTAAATCGGGAAACGTGGCAGGACAAATTCCGTCAGCTGGAAGAAGTGCTCCCCACGCCCAATGCCTACCGGACTGCCAGCGGAGCACCGGGTCATGAATACTGGCAACAGAACGTCAATTACGAAATTGACGTCGAGCTGGACGAGGAAAACCGGTCGCTCAGTGGACGTGAAAAAATCACTTATACGAACCATTCACCCGATCCGCTGGAATACGTCTGGTTGCAGCTGGATGCCAACATTTATTCTCCCGATTCCGATGCCCAAAAAACTCGCGGCGACCGCGATTCCGATTCGATTTCGCTGGAGCAGCTGCGGCAGCAAATCGCCCGTGGAAAATTTGACGGGTCGATGAAGATCGCCAGCGTCAGCGATGCTGAATCAGGGGATGACCTGAAGTTCACCATTGTCAAAACAATGATGCGGATCGATTTGCCCGCGCCGCTGGGCACGGGTGAAAGCTATGCCTTCAACGTCGCGTGGAGTTACCGCATCAACGATTCGTCGCTGGTGCGCGGGCGAACGGGTTTCGAGTTTTTTGAAGAGGACGGGAACTGCATTTTTGAAATGGCCCAGTGGTATCCGCGGGCCTGTGTTTATTCGGACGTTAACGGATGGCAGCACAAACAGTTTCTGGGGGCCGGCGAGTTCACCCTGGAATTTGGCGATTACACGGTCAACATCACGGTTCCCGACGACCATGTGGTCGCATCGACCGGTGAGTTGCAGAATGCCGATGCCGTCCTGACGGATGACCAGCGGAAACGGCTGGCCGAAGCCGCGCGGTCCGAGACTCCGGTTTTTGTGGTGACGCCCGAAGAAGCAGCCGAGAATTCCCGGGAGAAATCTGCCGGCAAAAAGACCTGGACGTTTCGGGCCGAAATGGTGCGCGATTTTGCCTTTGCCAGCAGCCGGAAATTTATCCACGATGCGATGGGCGTCCAGCTGGGTGACCGGACCGTGATGGCGATGTCGTACTACCCGCCCGAAGGCGAACCGTTGTGGAGCCGCTACAGCACGCATGCCGTGGCGCATACGCTGGAAGTCTATTCGCGGATGACTTTCGACTATCCCTATCCGGTTGCGATCAGTGTCAACGGGCCCGTGGGTGGCATGGAATATCCGATGATTTGTTTCAACGGGCCGCGGCCGGAAAAGGACGGAACCTGGTCGCCCCGCTCGAAGTATGGGTTGATCAGTGTGGTGATCCATGAAGTCGGCCACAACTGGTTTCCGATGATCGTCAACAGCGACGAACGGCAATGGACCTGGATGGACGAGGGGCTGAATACCATTTTGCAGTACATCGCCGAACAGGAATGGGAGGTGGATTACCCGTCGCGGCGGGGCGAACCGGCATTGATTGCCGACTATATGAACAGTGAGAATCAGGTGCCGATCATGACGGCCAGCGATTCGCTGGTGCAGTTTGGTGAGAATGCCTACGCCAAACCGGCCACCGCGCTGAATGTCTTGCGGGAAACGGTGCTGGGCCGCGAGCTGTTCGATTTTTCCTTCCGGCAGTATGCGGTCCGCTGGAAATTCCGCCGTCCGATGCCTGCTGATTTTTTCCGGACCATGGAAGATGCGTCTGGCGTGGATCTGGACTGGTTCTGGCGCGGCTGGTTCTACAGTACGGATCACGTCGACGTTTCGGTCGAATCTGTCCGCAAGCTGCGGCTGGACACCGGGGCCGGATATATCGAAAAGCCCCAGCGACAGGCCCGCGAGGATCAGCAACCGGAGACTCTGTCCAAACAGCGAAATCGTGACCTCGCACGGCGGACTGAGAAATTCCCCGAGCTGCGGGACTTTTACAACGAATACAATCCGTTGCGAGTCACCGATGAAGACCGTGAGCAGTACGAGAAAATGCTGAAAGACCTCGACGAGTCGCAGCTGGAACTGTTCAGCCATCCACCCCAGGTGTATCTGGTCGAACTGGCCAATGTGGGTGGAGTCGTAACACCCCTGACGATTCGTCTGGAATTCGAGGATGGCACCAACGTGGACCATGAGTTTCCGGCCGAAATCTGGCGGACTGACAACCAGCGGTTTACAAAAATGTTTTTGACGGAGAAACCGGTGCGCCGTGTGTCCATCGATCCGCGACTGGAAATTGCCGATGGCGATGCGGCCAACAACGTTTACCCGCGGCAGATTGCCGACCGTCCGGTGGATTTGAGCACGGGGCCCGAAGAGGGACGTCGCCAGCGGGGCGAGAATCCGATGCAGCAGAGTTTGCGAAAGAAGGCGCCGGAAACCGGACCGGAGAATCAGGAAAACAGCCCGGAGAATGCTGCGTCCGGCGCCGGCGAGAGTGGTGGTGCGGACAAGTCCGACAGGAAATCGGGTTCAGGACCCGCCAGGGGAACGGCAAACGGCTCCGGTGGATCGGGCAC
>JBGSVU010000189.1:0-4190 GCA_041752775.1 Pirellulaceae bacterium
TCGCTTCCCGCCGACGGTGACCAGCCCGGACTGGGAGATTTTTTTGGTCTTGTCGCAACCCCTGAAGGAGTTTTCGTTACCTGTAATGGCGACGACGCCAAAGGCTGGATCGCACAGGCCGAACGACAGGGTTCCGAATTGTCCAATTTCACCCGGCTGTTCGCGGCGACTGATTTGACGGGAGCCGGGGCACCGATGGGAATTGCGTCCTCGCCCGGAAATTTCCTCGCTATCTCCCATTGCGGCAGCCGCGACGAAGCGGGCGACAGCGAGTTGAGCTTTTTTACCAAAGACGGTCAGTTGCAGCGGAAGTATCGCACCGGCCTGAACGATATCGTTGCACTGGCCTACAGCCCGGAGCGAAAACGGCTGTTTGCCCTGGATATCAGCTGGAGCAACCCGGAAGCTGCCGGTTTGTTCAAGCTGGTACGCAACAGCCGGGAAGAAGACATGTGTGAAGCCCGTCGGCTGGAAGGCGTCCAGTTGCATCGTCCCACCGCGATGGCTTTTGATTCCGAAGGAAACCTGTACATCACGCAGTGCGGTCCTGCCGACTGGAAACCGGACACCGCACCGGGCGACGAAGCGAACAGCGACAGGACCGGCGGCGGTGGGGAACAACCAGAGAAACCGTCCCCAGAAGAAACAACGCCCGACACGGACAAGAAACCGGCGGCGCCAACGCATGGCGGGTCGTTGATCCGGATTTCCGGTGCCGACCAGCCACCCCCCGTCGAAGAAAAGACCGACGATCAGTAAATCGCCAGGCAACCCGACCGGTTTGCTGTTTCGACAGGTCGTCCGGTCTTACCCACCGACTCGCAAACCTACCTTGTTACAGCCTCTTCGTTCTTCGTAATCTGAAATCCGAGATCTTCAATCATGCGGTAGTCGTCTTCGGGCGGCTGCCCGGATGTCGTCAGATAGTCGCCCACGAAAATGGAGTTGGCTGCGTACAACCCGAGCGGTTGCAGCGATCGCAGGTGAATTTCTCGCCCACCCGCGATCCGGATTTCTGAGGCGGGATTAACCATGCGAAACATCGCGAGGGCTTTCAGACAAAAGCGGGGATTGAGGTCGTTCTGTTTTTCCAGCTGCGTGCCTTCGATCGCGTTGAGAAAATTGAGCGGAATACTCTCGGCCTTTAGCCCCCGCAGCTCGAGTGCCATGTCCACAATATCTTCCGCCCGCTCGCCCATGCCGATAATTCCCCCACTGCAAATTTCCATTCCGGACTGGCGCACAGCGCGGAGAGTATTCAGACGGTCGGCAAAGGTATGCGTGGTGCAGATTTTGGAATAAAACGACTCGCTCGTGTTCAGGTTGTGGTTCACGCGATCGACACCGGCAGCCGCCAGGCGGTCGGCGTGTCCCTGGTCCAGCAGACCGAGGCAGGCGCAAATCTTCAGGCCGAACTTCTGCTTGATTTCCGGCACAATTTCCTCAACCGCGCGAATCTCGCGTTCGTTCGGTCCCCGGGCACTGATCACGATGCAATAGGTTTTTGAATTCCTTTCGGCCGCCAGACGGGGCCCGTCCAGCAGTTTCTCACGGTTCAGCAGGTTGTAACGGGGAATTGCAGCATCGGAATCCCGGGACTGTGAGCAATAGTGACAGTCTTCCGGACAGAGTCCGCTCTTGGCATTCATCAGAAAATACAACTGCACTGTATTGCCAAAATGATGGTGGCGAATCTTCCAGGCGGCAGCCAACAGGTCAGGCAGTTCCTGATCCCCGGCAGCGAGCACTTTCATCGCCGCATTGCGGTCCAACTCGCGGCCGTTGAGGATTTCGGCGGCCAGCTGGTGCCAGTTTGTTCCGGTTTCGCAGGAGATCATCGACAGCGTGCCCTGAAAGGTTCCCAGTGGAATTGACCAGTCGCAGTTAACGACTGAAACAGCGGAGCGATTGTAATCCAAAATCGCCGATTTCACGATACCGGCGGAAGTTCACGCGAGGCCGGGCGAAAGCTGAAGAATCTGGCCGATGGACGTCACGCCGTCCGCCAGCCGGAGCTTACCTGGCACGTTTCTGACGGAAAAACCTTGTGAGAATCTCGCCACAATCCGCTGCCATCACGCCTGCGACAGACTCGACCCGGTGATTCAGTCTTGAATCAGCGGTTAACTGAAAAAGCGAATGGACAGCCCCGGCTTTCGGATCCGACGCCCCGTAGACCAGCGACGGAAGACGGGCCAGCACGATGGCACCGGCACACATGGGGCAGGGCTCCAGAGTGACATACATCCGGCAATCCTCCAGCCGCCAGTCCCCGACACTCTCTGCCGCCTGGGTGATTGCCAACATCTCTGCGTGAGCGGTCGGATCGCGCAACATTTCGCGCTGATTGTAGGCCGCCGCGATCACGCGTCCGCCACGCACGATCACGCATCCCACCGGGACTTCGTCGGCATCCCAGGCATGGATCGCCTGGTCGAGAGCCATCCGCATGTAATGTTCGTGCGGCAACCAAAGTCCATCGGCAGACTCCCTATCGTGTTCGCCGATCTCATGGTCGAAAAATTCTTCTTCCGGCCCGTCTCCTTCGGGCTCTGGCGAACGGGTGTCGATCACGGCAGCTCCTCCGACCCCGCCAACGCCTCCGGCACGTCCCCGGCAGACGCATTACTTGCAATCGGTGTCACGGCGACACGACGGATGGATGCCGCCGTGGCAAATGCGCAAATTCCCAGAGGGCGGGACCGTTCGACTTCGTTACGGATGGAAAACGCGTGACCGGACCGGGGCTGATCGACAATCAGTTCGCCATCCAGCCAGCATCGAATCGAATTATCAGCGACCTCGACCTCGATTTGATACCAGCGATCCAGTTCAAAACTGCGAACCAGCGTTGTGGAGTTGTCCGAAGCATCGTTGCCGTCTATGGATGACAGCCCAACCACGGTCCCGGCCCAACCGCCGACGACCAGCGAGCAGTGGGCGTCAGCCACGGGAAAAGTCAAACAGCAGAAAAAATCGCTGCCCTGTGTTTTTTTGGCTTCAACCCGCACCCGATAATTCGTGGTGGCAAGCTCGTCACCAGTCCAGGCAATTCCCGTCAGGGGACGGCCGGGTGCCATTCGGATTTTGCCATCCACGACGAGAACTTCACCTTCCCCTCCGAAATTCGACGACTCCCAGTTCACCAGCGAGTTCCCGTCAAACAGTTCCTGCCACTTCAGCTCTGCAGCCGGGACATTTTCTTCCGGAGCGCCAGCAGGTTCGGTGCGATCGACCGATACAGACGCCTGATCTGCCACAGACGAAGTGGTAGTGTCAGAATCTTCCCCGGACCAGCATCCTGGGGCAAGCGGCAAAATCAGCAGGGTCAGGCCAAGGCCGGTACGAAATTTCATGGCAGGAACAGACAGGGTGACGGAATGAAAATTTTTCCGTCACCATGATACTGTCCACGATTCGCGGCGAGTAGCGTCCGGCCGCAGTGCTACTTTGAGAGGAACTTCAACCAGCCCTTCTTCTCTTTCTTGTCATCCACGACTTCTTCCTGTTCGGTCATGGGCGATTCCAGCTTGGCAGCCATCTCTGACAGAGAGGTCGTCACAGCCGCCTTGGGGGCGTGTTTGATCAGCGGCACGCCATTGTTGCGGGACTCGGCAACCACGCTGTAGTTGTTGGGAACTTTCCAGAAGATTTCCCGGTTAATCGTTTCTTCGGCCGACGAAAAGCTGATCTGGTTTTTTTCGATCCCGACACGATTGACCACGACACGGATTTTCTCAATCAAACCATCCTGCCGCTCCAGCGAACTGAGGATGCGAACGACGTTTCGCAAACAGGGCAAATCCAGCTGTGTCAGCAGCAGAATATGGTCCGACATCTGCATGGCGACCATGTCCATACTGCTGAAAAACTTGGAGAGGTCCAGCACGAGATGCGTGAATGAGGCTTTCAGCAGATTCATCACCTTGCGAAAGTCCTCGGTACTGATCTGCGACACGTCTTCGATGTTGTACGGCCGGGGCAGGAGGTAGGTGCCCAGTTCGTGTTTCGTCAGACTTTTGCGCAGCATCGCGAGGTCCAGCCGCGAGATGCTGGTCGCCACATCGAGAATGGTGTAGTCGGGAATCGCATCCAGAAAAACGTCGGCGTCGCCGAGGGCGAGGTCGAGGTCGACCAGAACCACGCTGTTCGCGGGGTTGGCCGCCAGCATACAGGCAAGATTGACGGCC
>JBGSVU010000190.1:0-4242 GCA_041752775.1 Pirellulaceae bacterium
AGCCCTCTGGTCGCCGTAACCTGCATCGACAAATCCATGGCAGAAATGGCGCTCCGCGAGACCCCACCGGCCCTGGACGCTGTCGGCACGCAGGTCTGGCAACTGGCAACTGGCAACTACAGCGAAACCGCGACACACCGCGAGACCCGACCGGCGCTGTGCCGGGACAAGCCCGGTGGTGAGCGGGTTGGGTGCGCGGTGTTGTGTAGTTGTCAGACACGCTTCCACCGGGACAAGCCCCGTGGTGAGCGGGGCGGTGACCAGGTAAAACAACCGCGACACACCGCCAGACCCCACTGGCCCTGTGCCGGTCGGTGAACAGGTCTGGCAACTACAGCGAAACCGCGACACACCAGCAGACAGCAGAATCGAACAGCCGTTTTTTCCGAGGGCGGAGCATTTGCTGGAACTGGATCCGCAGCGGGGGCCTCTATGAACAGGGCGCCGGTCCCGCGGCGGGGCTGAGCAGGTTCGCTGGCAGTCTGTTATCCTTGTTTTCAGACGTGCATTCTGTTTTTCTTCACTGATGTCCGGATTAAATCATGTTCAAGATTCTGGTCGCCGGCACAGCGACAATGTTGCTGGGATTGTTGTTGAGTTTCAACACCGACCGAAACCCCGGTGGAAAGCGCGATGATTCGGACGAACGCGAGGCCGCAAAAAAACTCATGGCCGACGGGAATTATCTGGAGGCCCTCGTCAAATTCAAAGGCCTGCTGCAGCAGGAACGCAGCGACGGGGCGGTGATTGCGGAAGATTTTCGCAACGGAGTCTCATGCATCGCCAGTCTCCAGCAGCTTCACGAACTGGATGCGTTTCTGGAAGAAATGGTACGCCGACATGGCACCCAGTGGCAATTGCTGCATGCCGCCGCCGAAACGTTGCTGAATACCGAGCACTATGGTTTCGTGGTGGCGGGTGAATTCCGGCGGGGCCAGCAGAGGGGCGGTGGAGAATGGGCCAGCGCGCTGGCCCGCGACCGGGTCCGGGCCCTGCAATTATTGCAGCAGGCGTTTCCCCTGATCGCCGACGAACCGGAAATGGTGGAACGGGGGCGTTTCTGGAAAACGGTCGCATCGACCCTGATGACCGGACGCGAGTATGGCAACGAATGGCGTCTGCAGGAGTTGACCGGGCTGGAGACTTTGCCCGACGTTGAAACGGCCGGTAACGGGGTTTATGGCAGAGGCCGCGGGTTTGGCTGGGGCATGGAGTCCCAGCGGGGCGCGCCCGTCGATGAAAACGGCGATCCGGTTTTTTACTCTGTCCCCGAATCCTGGGCTGCAGCAACCAGCGACGGTGCCCGCTGGCGGTGGGCATGGGACCAGGCCGCACAGGCCACCCCAACCCTCGCCGCCGAATCGCAATGGGCATACATCCAGTTTCTCCACACGCAATTCGGTGTCCAGTCGCTGCAACGGTATGGAATCAATCTCGGGACAGTCGGTAATGACAGCGACGACGAAAACGACGGAAAAGCAAATGATGATCCGCTGAAAACGGATCCGGCATCCAATCCATTCGCGTTGCGAACCCTCACCGACCAGGAGACGATCGCAAAACTGGCCACTGGCGTGCGGCGTATCCAGTTGCCGGACCTGCACAACCCGATTCTGCTGGCCCGCAAACTGGTCGACAGCCCCGCCATCGGTTTCGCGTCGCAGGCGCTGGAGTTGCTGGCGCGGATCCATGCCAACAGGCAACAGTACCCCCGGGCCGCAACCCACTGGCAAATGGCGATCGCGAAATTCGGCTCCCTTGACTACCGAGAAAGTGAACTGAAACAGATCGTCGATCCGTGGGGAATGCTGGAGCCCACCAGATCCGGCGCCGCCGGAGAAGCCGCGACACTGCAGTACCGTTTCCGCAACGGTCGCTCGGTTGAGTTTACGGCCCGCCGAATCGACCAGCAGAAGATGTTGCGAGACGTGAAGGACTATCTGGGTGGTAGTCCGCAGGACTTTGACTGGCAGTTTGCCCAGTTGCAGAGTTTCCAGAATGAACTGATCGAAGGCAAGTCGCAAAAGTACGTCGGCGAAATAGTCGCCCAGTGGAAACTCGAACTCGATCCGCGGCCGGACCACTTTGACCGCCGGATTACCGTCACGACACCCCTGCAACAGGCCGGTGCCTACCTCGTTACGGCTCAAATGGCCAATGGCAATGCAACCAGCATTGTGGTCTGGATCGACAGCCTGGCACTGCTGAAAAAGAACACCTCTGCCGGCACGCTCTATTGCCTGGCCAATGCTCTCGATGGCAGCCCGTTGCCCGGCGCCGAAACAGAGTTTTTCGGATGGAAAACCGAATGGAATGACAACTCGAAGAAGAACGAAATCATCACGCGGCGATTTGCCGGTCGCAGCGACGCCAACGGTTTCATACTGGCCGATCCGAAACTGTACGAAAACGGCTTCCAGTGGCTGGCCATCGCGCGAACCAGCGACGGAAAGTTTGGCTGGATGGGTTACTCGCACGCCTGGAACGGAAACTGGAACTACGCTGCACCCCAGCGCGTGCTGGCCTACGCCATCACCGATCGGCCGATTTATCGCCCCGGCCAGACCGTGCAGTACAAATGCTGGGTTCGCGAAGCCTCCTACAAACCCGATTCCGAACTGGCCAGCTTTGCCAATCAGGAATTCACTCTCTTGATCAACGATCCCCAGGGCCAGGAAATTCTGAAAGAGCAGGTCCGCACCGACGCCAATGGCAGCTTCTCCGGCGAACTGGTTTTGGACGACACGGCCAGACTCGGCAGCTGGAGCCTGAATGTTTCGCGGCAGCAGACAGGCCAGCTGCAGGGCGTCCACACGAACATTTTCTTTAGCGTTGAGGAGTACAAAAAACCCGAGTTCGAAGTCACCGTCGATGTTCCCGACCAACCGGTCCGGCTGGGCGACACCGTCACGGCAACCGTCCATGCGGACTACTATTTCGGCGGTCCCGTTGCGAACGGAACCGTAAGTTACAAGGTCCACCGTTCGGCGCGCAACGTCCGCTGGTTCCCCGTCCGGCAGTGGGACTGGCTGTATGGCAACGGCTACTGGTGGTTCAGCGCCGATCACCCCTGGTACCCGGGTTTTGGCCGCTGGGGCTGCCTCGCGCCGACTCCACCCTGGTGGTTTGCAGCGCCCGAACCGCCGGAACTGGTGCTGGACGAAGAGGTCTCGCTGGACGCCAGCGGCACTGCAGAAATCCACATCAACACCGAACTGGCTGCCGCCCTGCATGGCGACCAGGACCACGAATACACGATCACGGCCGAAGTCGTCGATGCCTCGCGCCGCACAATTACCGGTTCCGGATCCGTCACGGTCGCGCGGCAACCCTGGCGCGTCTATTGCTGGACGGATCAGGGTTATGCCCGCGTCGGCGAAAACCTGACCGCACATTTTCAAACACGCACGCCCGACGGAAAAGGTGTCGCGGGCACAGCCGGGATCAGGCTGATCGAAATCACCTGGGACCGGGATCAGAACCCCGCCGAAACCGTGCTGCAAACCTGGTCCGACATCAAAGTCGATGAAAGCGGCGAAATCTCCCAGGTCATCCAGGCCAGCCAGCCTGGCCAGTTCCGCATCGTCTGCAAGGTCGATGACGGGCGCGGAAACATTTTCGAAGGGGGTCAACTGCTGACCATTACGGGCGACGGTTTCGACGGGAGCGAATTCCGTTTCAACGACCTTGAAATCACGCCCGACAAATCCGAATACAAACCTGGCGATACCGCGCGTCTGTTGGTTAACACCAATCGGCCCAATTCCACCGTGCTGTTGTGGTTGCGGCCGGTCAACGGCACCTATCAGGGCAAACCGGTCGTATTGCAGCTGCAAGGCAAAAGCATCGTCTACGACCTGACTGTCGCTGCGGACGACATGCCCAACTTTTTTGTGGAAGCGGTTACCATTTCCGGCGGCAGGGTTTTCAGTGTGGCCCGCAACATCGTGGTCCCCCCCACCGACAAAACCATGAATGTCTCCGTCGAAACGTCGCAAACCGAATACCTTCCCGGCGCCGAAGCGACCCTGACCGTGAAACTGACTGACGAAAGCGGCGAACCTGTCCGGGGTCATGTCGTTCTGACCATGTACGACCGGGCACTCGAATACATTTCCGGCGGCAGCAACGTCGCGGACATTCGCAAATTTTTCTGGAAATGGGTCCGCAACCACACTCCCGGCGGGGAAGACTCCCTGTCGCGCCGGTTCTACCAGTTCGCAAAATCCGGGACACCGACAA
>JBGSVU010000191.1:0-7391 GCA_041752775.1 Pirellulaceae bacterium
GCTGCTTTCTCTTTTTGCGCTTTCCAGGCCTGGAGGTATCGCCTTTGGCAAACGCCGGAATGACACTCGATGGCGTGTTCGGGCCCGTAGACTGGGCGGCACTGGCCAGCCGTTGCTGCAAGGCAAGCAGCGTGAAGGCAATCGGATCCGGAGCCGACTGGGCAAACCGAATCGCTTCCTCCAGATTCAGCTTCCCAGCCGGCAGTTTTTCGAGAATGCCACCGTCAACAGAATGCCCCTGGCATTCGTCTGTTCCAGTATCATCAATCGTCGAAGCAGTGGTTCCTATCCCCAAAAAAGAGCCGTTTCCACGATTTTAGCCAACCCCAAATTCTGGAGGCTGAATAGTTACGAAGAAACGAACGCCTCAGCCTCAACCCCAGCGGATCCATCCCCCGGTATCCCAGCGACCAACACCCCACCAGCCCCCACCGACACCGGCTCAATCACCGACAAACCCCAACGCATGATCGCCGAACAAGCCAAAGCCAGAGACCGGCTGCTTCGATTGAAAACGACGTCAAAGAATTGACTCCAATGGGAAAGTCATCGTGAATGCATCCAATCACTTCGACGTCACCGTCACTGGTTTCGGTTTCGGTTACGACTGGCCGTCAGGCGTTCGTGCGCCGTTCAGCGCATTCTCAAATCGACGGTCAGGAATGAACCACATCACAGCAACGGCTGCGTAGATTGTTACCGCCACCCAGGGCTGCACGAACGAAAAGCCAATGCTGGCAACGTAAAGTGCAACGGACAACGTTCCCTTGACATCCCTGCCTATGGCTTCTCTGAGCCGTTTGTTATTGCCGGCACTACTGACCAACGACGTTTGCAATAGCAGCCAGGCGATCGCAGCCATCAACAGGACCGATCCGTACAATGCGGTCGGCACCGCTGTGAAATGGCTTTCACCCATCCATCCGGTGACAAAAGGGATCAATGAAAGCCAAAAAAGCAAATGAAGATTTGCCCACAGGACCTTGCCGGTAATATTTTCCGTCACGTACAGCAAGTGATGGTGGTTATTCCAGTAGATCCCGATGTACACAAAGCTCATCACATACGACCCGAACACGGGAATCAGCGGAGTGAGCACCGACCAGTTATTGCCGTGCGGCACTTTCATTTCCAATACCATGATGGTGATGACAATTGCCAACACACCATCACTGAAGGCTTCCATTCGGGAGGTTTTCATGAAGTCGTCCCATTTTTCCTGATTGGTAGTCCTGTATCGCCTTGTGTATTTCCTCTCGAGTGTTCATTACAAATGGGCCATGACCAACAACGGGTTCGCCAAATGGTTCACCGGTCAAAATCAACACGCGAGCGTCCGTTTCGCTCTGAATCTGAATGGTGCCCCCAGAACGTTCAAACAACGCGAGTTCAACTGCTTTCAGTGACGATTCGTTGACGGTCACCCTGCCAGACTGAGCAACCAAAACAGTCGTGTGACCAGCAGGAACCTTCAACTCAACACTCGTATCAGCATTCAAATTCAGGTCCCAAACATTCACTGGCGAAAACGTGCTGGCAGCACCGCGAACGCTCGCAAACTCTCCCGCGATCACGCGCACTGTTCCTGCGCCGCTGTCAAGGTTAACCCGAGGAAACTGTTCGTCTCGCAAGTCCTGATACTTGGGAGGTGATGACTTGTCTTGGCTGCGAAGGTTGACCCACAGTTGAATCATTTCCAGCGTGCCGCCCTGTTTCGTGAACTGCTCGCTGTGAAACTCTTCATGGACCAACCCGTTTCCGGCCGTCATCCATTGCACATCGCCAGGGCCGAGGTGCCCGTTACCACCGCTGGAATCTCGATGCGCCAACTCGCCCTGATAAAGGATCGTTACGGTCTCAAAACCCTTGTGAGGATGCACATCGACTCCGCGTTTTCCAACAGCCGGCTGAAAATCATGTGGGCCTGCGTAGTCGAGCAACAGGAACGGATCGAAATCCGTGCCACCACCGTACGTGAACAGACTGCGAACCGGAAATCCATCTCCAACCCAGTGTTGGGGCACGTCTCGAATTATCCGGAGAACCTTCTTCATAACCAATTTCCGAAAGACGACGAACCGCTCCGCCAGTTCACCTGCAAATCAGCCGACCCGCGGAGAGGTCGGGCAACACCTGGTCCAGTCCACTACTGGTACTTGTCCATCATGGTTTCAGGACCATCCTTGACTACAGCCTGCGCTTTTGCATAACTCTCGATCAGGCATTTGTATTCAGGACACAGGTGTTCAGACAAAATCTCGGCGAATCGTGACCCTTCAGCACGATTCCACGAACGCATCAGTTCGGCAACCATGGCAAACGTATCCGTCGGAATCGCACCGGCCTGAGCAACTCGTGCGATCGTGATATCGGTTGCCATCTTGCTCCAGTTGCCCGAGGCATCAACGACACAATAGGCTTTGTAGCCCGCCTGAACCGCACTGATGGCAGGAAACGCCATGCACACGCTTGTCAAAGTGCCGGCAATGATCAGCGTTTTTCGTCCAGTCTTTTCGATTGCCTCAACAAAGGGAGGATTGTCCCAGGCATTGATCTGTCCGGTTCTCGCAACATATTGTGCATGCGGAGCGTATTTGTGAACTTCGGGAATCAGTGGCCCATTCGGACCGTCAGGTACAGAAGCTGTAGTGATGACCGGAATGTTCAACAAAGTCGCGGTCTTCGCCAACGCAACAACGTAGTTGCGCAGATCCGGTATCGAAATATCTCTGACGGTATTGAATAGTCCACTCTGATGATCGATCAACAGCATTACCGTGTCGTTCGGGTCAAGCATTCCATTCGTGGCAGCCATGAGTTAGCCCTTGCGAAAAAAATGAGGCGATTGACATGAAGCGGCCGCCCGTCGTAAGTTCGGAACGTCACCGCACCGCAGGTTTTCTTTTATTCTCTCGTCGAACGCAGTGCAAGTATGGACCAAAATGCAAGTAGTTGCGTGCAGGGTAGTGATGGAAGCGACAATCAAACAGTAGCGAACAAAAAAGGCCATTTGCCGCGGCCTTTCCTGAATTGTGTACTCTGGTACCAGACCTGAATTGACCCCCGTCCCTTTTTCTGTCGTCAGTTCTCCAGGCTGCATCAACAACCTGCCGCCAGAACAACGGAAGTTACTCTCTCGGTTGCCGCACGTTGCAGGTTCAAGGCCAAGAGGATGGCGAGTCCACTGAGCGGGCTTCAGGTTCGGGCCGTCCCAAAGAAGTCCATCCGGCCCACTTCGAGCTGTCGGCTTCAGATTCGACCACTCCCAGTCCTGACTCCGCTGGACCATGTTCGCTCACAGCTCGTCTCAAGTTGCTCAAGTTGCTCGCATGGGTCACTTGAACCACTGAAACTCGCCTCTGGCTGGACGGCTTTTGTCCAATCCATACCAGCCTGTGCATATGAACGATACTGATTTGGAAGCAGTCTGGAAACCAGGACGCCAGGGCGTAACCGCTTTATTCGAAAGAGTTTGAGCTATGAAACCGCTCCAGCACAAATCACTCAATAGGCGTGTCCTGATCGCGCAATTGATCGGCCCTAAACTGTGTCGGTCCGACACAACGGCGCCGGAAACCATGATGCTGCGATGCCCTATCCGGCCTCAAAACTGACGTTTAACCGGATGTCACTGTCGGGGACTGATGGGGGATTTGGGCGTTTTTCGCTCGCCAGCGTTCAGTGCCCGGAATTTGGCTCTTTTTCGTGTTTTTTGCATGGGTGACGGGCACCAGCCGACTCGATTTGCCCCATTTCCCACCAACGGTTGCAGATCACCGGACCGACGCTCAGGCACCTGGCGTTCCAGAAACAAAGGCTGTTTTTTCGAAAAATGGTCAAGGTTCGATGAAATTTCGACCCTTTTACGCCAGGTTTCTCGCCTATTTTTCCCTCTCCGGCATTTTTCGTGATAGATCCGGGCAATTGACAACTACCGTTTGTACACACCGTACCGTACCTCTGAGATTCCGTTTTGCGACCCAGTCGATCGACCTGCGTCGGCGATGATGTGTCGCGAATGGATGCAATCCGGAAAGGGATTTTCATGGCACCTCCATCTGTTCAGGCCGTTCAGTTTCCCAAATCGTACGAATTGGGGAAAAACGCCGACTCGAAACTGAAATATTACCACGAGGCCCTTGAAAAGCACTGCTCAAAGAAAACCGAATACCACAAGTGGACCGAGTACCGGATGCTGATTGTCGAAGCCGAACGACACGTCGCTCGACGTCTGGAGAGCCGCAGCTGGTCCCGCGGTGCCAAAGATTCCGGTGGCCTGATCGATCCGTCGTGGAAGAACAACGAGCCAATCAATTTGTACAACCAACTGAACGGCCACGGCAAAGACAGCAGTTGTCCGACGCCGGAAGCCTATGCGGTCGCCATCAGAGTCAAGAATCAGGTTATTGAGATGATCGACAACGAGATCAACCTGGCACGGAGCCGGAACTCCAAAACCTGTCCCGGTCTCAAGACATCGTTCACGCGGCGCGCCAGACTTTACAGCGAGAATGGCGAAAAAAGCCCTTACCAGCAACAGGACAAAAACCAAAGTGAAATCACCCTGACCACCCACGAGGCCTCTCTTTGGAAACGTCAGGTAACACAGGAAAGAGAAAACCTAGACAGGGAGAGCAAACGCAAATGGGGCCTGTGCCGGGACTGGGCTGCATCAATCGTTGCTCACCTGAACAACAAGTTTCCTGATTCATTTTTTAAAATCTGGAGCAAGGAGTTCAACAAACAATTCATGGGTTGCCCGCTGCAGCACACCGTCGTTTTGATCACCGACGAGGAAGGCGACATCGCGGCCAACGGGTTTACGTTTGTCATCGATGCGTGGAAAAACCCCACGGTTTTCAGAGAGCTCGAAAACTGGAAAATCCAGACGCGATACGGCTAACAGAATCCGCCCGGGACCAGGGCAAATCCGTTTCGGTTCAGTTGGGTAGGCCGTAACAGAGCAATTCCTTTCCGCGCCGCCACGTCGATCGCGATTTCTGTTTCCCAGTCGGCACCAAACGAAGGCAACCTCAGACGGAATTGCGCCGTTACGGCAACATTACCGAAAACCTGGCCAATCCCATTTTTAAAACCCAGGACAAATCCACTTCAGCTCAACGCTCCAGCTCAAACAACACCCCATCGTAAAAATCGTCCTGGACGGGGCAGCTGGCCAGCAGAGTTTCGAACTTTTTCCCTGCCTTTGCGGCCTTTGACCGCAGGACTCCATACAGGTACGCGAACTGAGGGGTCTTGGGCGGGTTCGAGCTTTTGTACTTCAGCTCAGTCGCCCGGCAACTGTCCACCAGCCAGTCCTCCGACATCGCGTACACCGACAGGATCGAACATTTCACCGCCAACTCGTAATCCTGCTGCCGCTGGCGGATCACTATCCACATTCGTCGCTCATCAATGCCCGGCCGGAATGGCGGCTGCGGGAGTTTTTGGTCAAACGGACTCGCGACCTGGTCGCTGAACCGTTGACGATTTCCGACTACCTTCGCCGCCCGCTGATTCACCGCGGTCGCTGGTTGATCGTCGGCACCGACACCGCGACGGGTCAAATCCGCCAGTTCTACCTCTCAACGACTCGCGAACAGTACCGGCCCTTGCCGTTGCGAATTGGAATTTACGAAGCCGGCGCAAAGCGTCCCACGAAGATTCTATTCCGCCCCTTTGAGCCCACCGTCCGCGACCGCATTCTGCTGTCCCGACTGGTCGGCCGCTTGAATGAAGACGGTACGGATGAGGCATCGTTACGCATCTTCGCCGATGACCTGAAAATTGCCTTCTCCGCCTGACCGCCAATCCTAGGCCCCGTAACTCAGGCCCCGTACCCTAGGCCCAGGTTACTCGCGGACCACGCGGGATAAAAAAGTGGGGGGACCGTAGGAAGATTGTGTTCCCAAAACTGCCGGAAAAAGAAAAAACCGGACGTGTTTTCCAAAAAAAATAACAAAAATCGTGTTTTGAGTGTGTCCGTTTTTTTGCTTTTGGGTGCCCGCAACTGCACCACCCGACAGCACGCCATCACCCAAAAAACCCGGAAAAACGCCGCTTTTGCAATGCCCCCACTAGGAATCGAACCTAGAACCTATTGATTAAGAGTCAATTGCTCTGCCGATTGAGCTATAGGGGCGAGGCTTTTTGCACTGCATGATCTTAGCAAGATCTGCAGTGATGTTAAGACGTCAAATGTGCGCACGAGTTCAAAAATTTCCGGACGGTCTTTGTCCGCACGCAACTGTGCCTGTTGAGAGTACGCGTTCACGAGTCCATAACAAATTGTCCATGTTTTAGGGGGGCAGACCCGGTTTTTCGGCGGTACAGGGATGGCCCCATTGTAAGAGCCCGTCCCAAAACGGGTCAGACCCCCGGAGGGTCAGACCCCATTGGGTACAGTCTCCAGGTAACCCGGCCGAAAAACGCGCTGGACCCCGGCGCGTGATCGGCCACCTGTTGAGACAGGCAGGCCCGACCAACTGCATCCCCATAGCGGTAATTTCAATTCAACACCCAGGCCGATTTTCAACAACCACCCCAAACCAGAAAAAATCCCGGCGGAAACCTTTCCACCGGGATCGAAGGAGTTGCGGACATCCCTGCTCAGATGCTTTTCCGAATTTCAGACTGAACTGGGCCCATGCCCCAAAGCCAGTCCTCTGGGGGTCAGACTTCTGGATAGGCTGAGAGGGCAAGACCCCTTTTTGAAATAGGCCCCTGGTGTCTTGTCCAATTTAAAGCCTTGGGTTGTGGTGAACGTAAGATGGACGTCCTCGTCCGCCGGATTTCGCAGTTTTCGACGGACGAGGACGTCCATCGTACCCTAATTCCTGAGCTTGACAGACCACTAGTTTCCTGAAGTGGCAGGCAGTGAATCGGGTGCCATACCATTCTGGGCCGCAGGAGCCGATGGAGTGGGTCCAATCACCGGGCTGAATCCACTGACCGAGGGGCCGGTCATGACCGAACCGGAGCAACCACCGACTGGAGCGGCCACGCCGGAAACTGAACCGCTGACCACACTCTGGACGGCACCATCACAACCACATCCGCCAAAACCGCCACTGGCGTAGCTCGCCCCAATAAAACTGTTGTCTCCACAACCGGCATCGCCGCGGGCGCCGCGATGGAAAAATCCACATCGGTGCCCACATCCATGCAATCCTCCGAACAGACCGGTAACGCGGCCACCGCCAAAGTTGGCTCCCTGTCCACAACTGTTGCCACGGTGATGGACGATTCCGTGCAGACGCGAGAGCAGTCCACACCCACCGCCACACCCGTGGCCACCACCGAACCCACCACCCGCGAAATGTCCGCGAACAAAGCCACCTGCGTTGTCACCGTCACCGCCGCAACTGCAGTTGCCTGGCCATCCAAAGCAG
>JBGSVU010000192.1:0-4554 GCA_041752775.1 Pirellulaceae bacterium
AATCAGCAAATCAAAATGGCGCTGGCTGATCTGATGAGTTGCCGCATGCCCATCCGCACAAACGGTCACGCTGCATCCCATGCGGGGCAGTTCGTCAGCCATCAGTTCGCGCAAACCGGCTTCGTCGTCGGCAAAAAGGACCTCAAGCGGCCGGGCGGAGTTCTTCATTGTCCTGTTCCATTAGTTGACGTGGTTGTGAATTCAATGGACGGGCCTGGTCCAGCGGCAGACAGAGCTGAAAAGTGCTGCCGGCGCCAGGCCCATCGCTGGCGACGTGGATCTGGCCCCCGTGTTCGTCGATAATCCGCCATGCGATCGCCAGCCCGAGGCCGGTCCCCTGGCCGTCGCGGCGGCGGGTGAAGAACGGCTCGAACAGATTCTGCATCACCTCTGCCGACATCCCACAGCCATTGTCCGTGACTTCGACTACGGCTTCTCCCGCCAGTTCGGTGAGCGATATCCGCACCAGCCCGTCAACGCCCGTACTGTCCAGGGCGTTGGTCAACAGATTCAGAACGACCTGACGGATCTCCTGGGGATGGACGGTACACCAAACGGCGTGCTGCGCGTCCAGTTCGACCTTTCGCTGGCCGTAACGCCCAAGTGTCTGCACCATTTCCACGACGGAGATCACAATCTGGCGAATGTCAGTGCGCGATTTGCGGGCATCACCGAGGCGGGAAAAGTCCAGCAGTCCCGTGGTGATTTTCTTGCAGCGAAAAGCCTCGTCCTGAATCCGTTTCAGGTACTTCATCGCCACCGGGGTGATTTCCGCCAGCGCTGCGGATTCGGCGGGCTGGCCTTCCTGCAAATCTTCCATCCGCGACTGAAGTGCTTCTGCGCTCCAGGCAATCGAAGCCAGAGGGTTGTTGATTTCGTGGGCCACGCCGGCCGCCAGCATTCCGACGCTGGCCAGTTGTTCGCTGCGGATGACTTCGCGCGAACGGGCTTCGACCTGCTGGGTCAGGTTTTCGCTGATCTGCCGGAAACTTTCTGTCATGTGATTGAAGGCATCCGCCAGGCTGACCATTTCGCTGCAGCCTCCGCCGTCGATCCTGAAATCGTACCGCCCGTCGGCCACGATTCTGGAACTGCGGATCAGTTTTCGCAACGGCCTGAGGATCCCCGAATTGAGAATCAGGACCGTGGCAACCAGCAGGGCCATCCCGCAAACGCCGGTCAGGGTCGCCATCGCAATCAGCGCGTGGTACTCGGTGCGGGCTTCGCTGGCGAACCGGTTCATCCGGTCGTTCAGCAGCGACGGCAAACTGCTGACGCGGCTCTGCAGCAGTTCCAGTTCGTCTTCCAGTTCCAGCAGGATTTTGTAGTTGCCAAAATCGAGCGAACGACTGTTGATCAATCCATACATCCGGTCCAGCCCATGTTGCATCAGCTGCACCAACCGCCGCTCGTCGCTGGTATCGACGATTCGCGGATCGCCTTCGTCGGGAATTGCCAGTTGTGTCCGGTACCGGTCGAGGGCGATCGCTACGGTGCGCAGGTCCTGCACAAAACGGTCGCGAAGCTGAAGCTGTTCCAGCTGCATCCGGTTCAGCTGACCGGGCTGGATCGACCGCGAGCGACATTGCCAGAGCGTCGAGCGCAGACTGTTGACTTCGTGGCTGAGGTCCGCCACCAGTGGCAACTCCGTCGCCCTCAGGCGGATATCCCGGGTCAACTTGCGAAACTTGCAGACGCCCACAATCGAGACCGTCGCCAGGGAGATCACAATCAGCGACAGGACTGCGAATCCAAGATAGATCAGGCTGCGAATTCGGTAGTGGCGAAGCACGCGGGGCGTTCTCAAAATCGGTTAATGCCGGTTCTTTTGCCGGCGGACTAAGCGGGGCAGTTTCGTCGGGCCGGGGAAAGTACCAGAAAGCGGTGGTCACCAGAATAGAAAACAGGCAGGACTGGCAATTGGCGAAGGCCGCACAAAAAGGAATTTGGCCGTTGCACCGGGATCAGACTCGTCTACCGGAAACCGGTTGTCTGAAACGCCGGTGCATCCAGTTCTCTCGAAGCCGTTCACGCGCCGGGGTCTGAGGCGTTTTGGCCCTATCGACCCGTGAACGCTTGCGTTCGCTCAGCTGCGCTGGACTTTTGCCATCAACCCAATCCCGATCACAATCATGACGATGTTCCCCAGCCAGACGGCAGCAGGATGAAGGGCCCCCGATTTCGCTTCGCCAATTCCATACATCAGCAGCGGATAGTAGAGCAGCAGCACCGGAATGAAACAGAATGCGAAATTGGTCCAGAAATCAAAACGTTGCAACAGCACGGACAGCGGTGCGCCCACAATCACAAACGCCAGACAACTGAACCCGTTGGCCCAGCGCCGCCAGGGCTCTGAAAGCAGTTTGTACTCCAGATACTTCCGTTCCTGTAATTCGTGAAAGCGGCCCCCCCACGCGGGATGAGTCATCTCAATCACGTTCCCCGCCAGAGTGTCCGCAGCCAGTTCGGCCGCCAGTTGCATCCGGTCCTCCGCAGTCCGCTGGCGCAGCAATTCCAGTTCGCGGGGAATTTCGGCCAGAGACAAAACCGCCGGACTTTGCCCGTCGTTCTTGCGTTTGGTCACGTCGCCGAGGGGAACCGGAATGTCGTCGTCGTCGAGAGTCCCGCGAATCCGCTGTCCATCATGCAGGTCGGCGTTCTTCAGGCGGATCACCAGCAGTTCCCGTTCCGGATCCACGAGGATGCGGGCCATTTGGGCATGAATCCGGAAATTGTCTTCGGGATTGTCGCCGGTGCGATGGATAAACGGGTTAATCAGGTTTTCGCCCTGCACCGCATCGACATCAATGAAGATTTTGCCGCGAGTAAACGTCCCCTGGGCATCGAGCATCGCATAGATGGTCTGGGCGGAGGTGTGCAGAATGACACGGTAAATTCCCCGTCGACCCCACGACGCCGCGACGTCATTCAACCAGACCGTGGCGAGGCTGAGCAACACGGCGATCACCAGCGCCGGCGCAAGCATCCGCAGCGGTGCCACCCCCATCGCCTTGACGGCGACGATCTCGTTCTGGGAACTCATCCTGCCGTAACAGATGCAAACCGCAAACAGAATCGTGCCTGGAATCGCAAAACAGAGCGCGGTCGGCAGCGTGTACGGAACCAGCTTCAGAACGGCGGTCAGTGTCAGCTTCTCCCGCAGGCCTTCCTGAATCAGAAACACCAACAGGATCAAACAGGTCATGGCTGTCAGCGCAATCGCAAACGCGCGCAGAATTTCGCAAGTGACATGCCAGGTGATTCGGTTGATCATCCGTGAAACTGACGTTCCGTAATTTGCGGGAAATCTGGACTGTGAACGACTTCGCTGCGCCTGCGGGACTTTTTTAGCACAACCCGCCGGGAACAGCTACGGAAAAACCCGGTGGGACTCTCGCACGCCGGTCGCGATATCCCGAAACGGCAGCTGCAGCCTTTCCGGTTACAGCCAGCGGCAGACGGGCCCGTTCCGGGATCTCCCGCCGTCCGATTGTCAGGGAAAGGCAACAGGTTTCCGGATGAACCACCCGAAAGAAACAGCCAGCAGCGAATTGCCAGTACGCGAATTGCCAGCACGCAAAAACCTGGCCGGATTCAGTCCTGTTTTCTCAGGCGGTCCATCAACCAGGAAACCGTCAGCGCAAATTCCCGCACCGTATTCCGGATATCACGGGTAGCAGCCGCGCTCTCGGCCCGACCGACACGCGTCGCCAGCTGCTTTTCATCAACGCTCCAGTTTTTTTGCTGGCCCGCGACACGAATCTGCTGGATCATGTCGCGCAGGTGATCGACCGTTTTCCATGCCGTAGTGCGGCAGTCGATTTTGACATAGGGTCCCTTCCCTCCGGCCAGGTCGGTTTCTGTGTCGGGCACGGCCTCGGGCTGGCCACCCATCGCGCGAACCGCGATCACAGCCAGCAAACCGATACAGATAACCGCCGGAATGACAGCTATCAGGGGATTTTGCGTCCAGAGATAGACCATCCAGCTGGCGAAGGCCAGTACGGCCATCAGTCCCCACAACAGCGGTGTCACAAACCTGGCAGGACCGACTTTGCCCGACGATGAACCCGACCGGCGTTTCTCCGGTTGCGACCTGATGGCAACGGCCAGCTGCGAGCTGGTAATTCGCACCACAATCAGGGTGATGTTGTCGGGTCCGCCGCGCAAATTGGCCAGATCGACCAGGACCCGGACGGATTCGGCAGGCGAAAGCGACTGCAACAGGGCCCCCAGTTCGGCGTCTTCGATTTGTCCCGTCAATCCGTCGCTGCACAACATGAATACGTCGCCGGGCTGGACGTCAAAAGGGCCTTCCAGATCGACGCGGACGTCTGGATAGGGTCCGAGGGAACGCGTGATGACGTTGCGGGGAATTCGCGATCCGGAGGAACTCTCGGCTTCATCCAGGCTGCCTTGTTGACGCATTTCCCACACCAGACTGTGGTCAAAGGTCAGTTGCTCCAGCAGGCTGCCCCGCAACCGGTAGACGCGACTGTCGCCGACATGTCCGGCCCAGGCCCCGTCGGGATTCAGCAGCAGGGCGCTGCAGGT
>JBGSVU010000193.1:0-7905 GCA_041752775.1 Pirellulaceae bacterium
CAATAAAACTTGAAACATGCCAGCAACCGGTCTGCTATCGAAACCGGGGAGGGACGGACCGCCCGACGCGATGCAGGTGGGAGTCGAAAACCGGATGCTGACCTTTCTTCCGCTCCAGTTCCCCACGCACGGGTGGATTTGCAGTCAAACGGGTTTTCCGGCCCGTTTTATTCTGCGCATGGGCTCCACAATCGCCAATCGCTACAGATTGCCTGGTCAGCAACGGCGGGCCCGGTCGGAATCGGGAAGGTGCTTTCAAGGGAAAATTAGTTTTACCACCACAATCAAAACAACCGAATCAATGAATATTCGTGCGACAACTGTAACGATTGCCACAACCTGTCAATACATTCGCGGGCCCGAAACCCAATCCTGTCGCCAGGGCGCCGAGGAGTCAATGATGTTGAGTTGCAAACAAACTGCCAGCGTGATCCTCCTGATTTCGGTCATGGCGGTGACAGGTTGCTGCTTCAAACGCGACTGTATGGACCTTTGTTCTGATGCGCCGTGCCGGTTGCCACCGGCCGATCCCGGCTTTGGTCCGACCCAGCTGGAGCGGGCGGATGCCTGTCTGTCGCCCGATTGCGGCGGCGCGCCCCAGGCGGAATACGGTTCGCCCTACGATTTGGACGAAAACGCTCTGGGTGACGACCGGTTGCAGGAAGTATCGCTGGAGGAATGTATCCAGCAGGCCCTGTCGAATTCCAAAATCATGCGGGATCTCGGTGCGACAATTCTGCGTGCGCCCCAGACGGTCACGTCGATGCTGGATCCGGCGATTGTCTACAGTGATCCGCGGGTCGGCGAAGAAGCCGCGCTGAGTGCTTTTGATGCAAACTTCTTTGCCCTGACCAACTATGAACACAACCGCCGCCAGTTGAACAACCAGTTTTTCGGGACCAACGGTTTCTTCCGCCAGGACCTAAGCGTCACGCAATTTGGATTCAACAAGCGTTCGGTCACGGGTGGACAGTTCAGCGTTCGCAACGTGACGACCTACGACGTCAACAACCAGCAGTCCAACCTGTTGGGACCGCGTTCGTGGGAGGACTATGTGGAAGGTGAAGTCCGCCAGCCACTGTTGCTGGGTGCCGGCACCGAATTCAATCGCCTGGCCGGACCAGGCTCTTCACCCGGCCAGCTGAACGGCGTGTTGCTGTCCCGCGTGCGGACGGACATCAGCCTGACAGAATTCGAGCGTTCGGTGCGCGATCTGGTGGCCGAAGTGGAAAACGCCTACTGGGACCTGTACTACGCCTACCGCGACCTGGAAGCCAAGGTTCAGGTGCGCGATATTGCTGCCGAAACCTTTCGCCTGAAGCAGAACAAGAAAAAAGACGAATCCGAACTCAGTCAGGCCGCCGAGCAAGTCGCCCGATTCGAGTCTGACGTTCTCGACGCACTCAATGGCCGTCCCGTGGATGGCACGCGTACCAACAACGGCTCTGCAGGCGGAACATTCCGGGGCACCGGCGGGATTCGCGTGGCCGAGCGGAAACTGCGTCTGATCACCGGGATGTCGATCAATGACGGGCGACTGCTGAAACCTTCGGCCTCGCCCAATGTGGCGCCGGTCATGTTTGACTGGAACCTCGCGATCCAGGAAGCGCTTGAACGCCGTGAAGAACTGCGCCGCCAGCGCTGGATCGTCAAACAGCGCGAACTGGAACTGGCCGCCAACCGCGGATTCCTCAAGCCGCAGCTGGACCTCGTCTCCCGCTATCGCGTTCGCGGTTTCGGCAAGGATCTGCTGAACGCCGACGAGGGTGCCCTGAACGACCTGTTCGGCAGCGATTTGCAGGAATGGGCCATGGCTCTCGAATACAACGTGCCGGTCGGCTATCGCCGGGCCCATGCTGCCGTGCGAAACTCGCAGCTGGGAATCGCCCGCGAAGTCGAGATACTGGTCGAGCAGGAACGCCTGGTTCACTTTGGGTTGAGCAATGCGATCAATGAATGCAGCCGTTCCTGGAACAACATGGTTCTGCAGGAAAAACGGCTGGATGCCATTGTCAAACAGTTGAATGTGATCAAAAACAAAAGCCGGGAAGGCGAAGAGGCGCAGCTGGACGTCGAACTGGAAACCCAGCGCCGTCTGCTGGACGCGCGCATCCGGTACCACCAGGCCCAGGTCGAATACCAGCTGGCCCTGCGAAACGTGCACTTTGAGAAGGGTTCTTTGCTGGACTACAACAACGTGCAACTGGCCGAATCGATCGCGCCCACCAACGCCTATACCCAGGCAAACAACCGGATCGACTGGCGGGATCACAACTTTGCAATCGTGGGACGCGATCCGGTGATTTCCAAAACTGCCGCCGCCCAGCAAAACGAATTCACCCAGCCCGTGTCGCTGGACCAGCCTTCCGTGATGTCGTCTGACCTGATCGAGTACGCCTACCCGGACCCCTCGGTGCCGCCGCCCGTTCAGGATATTCAGTCGTCGCCGTCCGACACTCCGCCTTCGTCGCCTGCCACGCCCCCATCCGGCGCGCAACCCGAATCGAACGGTTCCGGTGACACGACGGGCTGGATTCCACGCCCCAGTCCTTCGGCGATGAAAGTCAGTCTCAATCCCCAGGAACTTCAGCTGTCGCCGGATTTTCTGAATCAGCCCGGAACTGCGGTGGGCGGCGTCCAGTCGTCGATCGGTGATTTTGCTCCGCTCCCATCGCTGACTCCGGCATCGCCGTCCCCGGTCAAACTGCCGTCGGCCAGCAATCACGGAAGTGACGACAACATTCCGGTACCCGCCGCCCTGAGCGGTCTGGGCAGTACGACTCCGCCAACGGCCGGACCGGTAACCGGAAAGCTGCTGCCGAAAAATTTCCCGAACTCTGATACCGGTTCGGCTTCATCCGGAACCGGCGAAAAGCCGTCTGTGGTTTCCGTGATACTTTCCGATTCGGAAAAATAGCACCAGGGGAATACGGGCTGCGCAAACGGGTTCGGACCCCTTCAACGTCAGAGCGGTCAGTTTTCCTTTGGGGAAGACTCCTGGCTTAATCCATGGGTGGGATGGCCACGCCCTTGATCATGCCTTCGACGACCAGTTCCTGATCCACGAAGCCCTGGAACGCTCCATTGATCAGCACGTTCTGGCGGTAGCGTTCGCGATGAAGGGCCACCACCAGCTTGCTGCCGGGTAATACCGGAGCGCGGAAGCGGACATCGTCGAGGGCGCCGAGCGCGATCAGGTTGTTGCCGAGCAGACCGGTTTTGGCAGCGAACCAGGAGCAGAGTTGTGCGGCGCATTCGCAGATCAACACGCCGGGCATCATCGGCCTTCCGGGGAAGTGTCCCCGCGCCCAAAAAGGGTTTTCGGGGACGTTGTGAAAGCCGACGGCACGAAAACCTTCCCAGTCTTCAAACAGAATTCCGTCCAGCAGCGACAGCTCGAACCGGTGCGGATTAATCGACTCAACCGCAGCCTTGTCGTGAATGACCCGGTTGATGTCAAAATCCTGGAAATCAACGATGGGAGACTTCAATGTTTTTTCCTTGGAAAAGCTGATTTTCGGTTTCGCAGGGCAAGTGGACAAATTGCCGGTTTGAACTCAGGGGCATTGCGAACGTTTGCGCGATGTCCAGACGGTTTGACTTGTTGTTGGTTTCGACGGACGTGGACGTCCATCGTACTTGGGGTCACTCGACGGACGTGGACGTCCATCGTACTTTGGGTTACTCGACGGATGGGGACGTCCATCGTACTTGGGGGCGTGATTCCGATGGCCCTTTGGGACTTTCAGTTGTCAATTTCCCGCAAAAGGCGCGGTGCGTCAATCGCCGTCCATGGGGCCAGCTCCGTTTATTCGCCGGCAGTTTTTTTCTTGCCCGTTTTTTTGGCGGACTTTTTTACCGGTGTTTTTTTGGAACTGGCCGTTTTGGTTTTGGCTTTTTTCGGGCTGGATGCCTTTTTGGATGCCTTGGCGATTTTCTTTTTCTTCTTGCTGCCGCCGGCTGCTGCCCGGTCAGCCAGCAGAATCAGGGCCTGGTCAAAAGTCAGCGCCTCCGGGCTGGCGTCGCGTGGCAAAGAAGCGTTGGTGGTTCCGTCGGTGACATAAGGGCCAAACCTGCCGTCCAGCAATTTGACCGGTTCCCCCGTGACGGGCGATTTGTCAAAAACCCTGAGCGGTTCTTTCGGCGCCGCCCTGCCCCGTCCGCGAGTTTTGGGTTGTCGCAACAACTCAATTGCCTGCTGGGAAGTGATTTCCAGCACGGACAGATCCGCAGGCAGGGAACGTGTTTCGCTGCCGCATTTGACGTAGGGGCCGAACTTGCCATTGAACGCTTCGATTTTGTCGCCGGTGTCCGGAAACGGTCCCAGATCGCGCGGCAAGGTCAGCAGTTGCAGGGCCACGTCCAGCGAGATGTCTTCCGGCTGCATCCCTTTCAGCAGCGACGAGTTCTTCGGTTTGTCGTCTTCTTCGCTGGCCGCCAGCTGGACGTACGGTCCGAAGCGTCCGGTTTTCAGAAAAACGTCCCGGCCGGTGTCCGGGCATTGTCCGAGGGGTTCTTCGCCAATAGCGGCCTGGTCCAGCAGTTCGATGGCGACCTGCAGGTTCATGTCTTCCGGAGCCAGCCCGGCCGGGATGGTGGCCTTCCGTTCGCCATGTTCGATGTAGGGGCCGTATTTGCCAACGCGCACATTGACCGGTTGATCGTCCGGGCCGTTGCCGATGGGAAAGGTGCAGATCTCGCGGGCATCGACGGTGGCGATTTTCTTTTCCAGCTGGGGTTTCAGGCCGGGAGCCCCGTTTCCGAAATAAAACTGTTTCAGGTAATCGGTGCTGACTGCTTCTTCGCGTGAGATCGCATCCATCGAATCCTCCATCTGGGCGGTGAACTCGTAATCGACCAGCGTGGGGAAGTGCTCTTCCATTAGCCGTGTGACCGAAAACGCAGTCCAGCTGGGAACGAGCGCGTTCCCTTTTTTGGAAACGTATTGGCGACTCTGGACTGTCTCGATAATCGAAGCATAGGTGCTGGGGCGACCGATACCGCGTTTCTCCAGTTCGCGGGTCAGTGAGGCCTCGCTATAACGCGCCGGCGGCTGGGTGGTGTGGGATTTCGGTTCGAGGTCGCGGACTTTCAGCGGCTGGCCAGCCTTGACGTCGGGGAGAATTTTTTCCTGGTCCGACAACTCGCTTTCGGGGTCGTCGGAGCCTTCGACGTAGGCCCGCAGGAATCCGGCGAAAT
Source organism: Pirellulaceae bacterium (assembly GCA_041752775.1). Classification (GTDB taxonomy): domain Bacteria; phylum Planctomycetota; class Planctomycetia; order Pirellulales; family Pirellulaceae; genus BJ22. The sequence continues at coordinate 5,200 of JBGSVU010000193.1, forward strand.
CGATGGTTTTGCCCGAGACATGAAACTCGGCGCCGCCGCCTTCGATTGTGATCATGATGCTGTTGCCGCGGGCGTTGCTCATTTGGCTGGCGATCGTCCGTTTCCAGATCAGTTCGAACAGGCGGAATTCGTCGTCGCGCAGTCTCGATTTCAGTTCGCGGGGCAGCTGGAATGGGGTTCCGGCGGGACGGATCGCTTCGTGGGCTTCCTGGGCGTTTTTGACTTTGCTGGCGTAGGTGCGGGGGGCATCCGGCAAAAAGTCCGCACCGTACTCGCTTTTGACAAGGTCCCGGGCCGCCTGGACGGCTTCGCTCGCCATGTTGGTCGAATCGGTACGCATGTAGGTGATAAAGCCGTTTTCGTACAAACTCTGGGCGGCGCTCATGGTCCGTTTGGCGGTGAAGCCCATTTTCCGGTTGGCTTCCTGCTGCAGGGTACTGGTGGTGAAGGGTGCTGCGGGGCTGCGCTGGTACGGTTTGATTTCAACGTTGGTGACCTTGAATTCCGCCTGCTTCAGTTTTTCGACCAGTTCACCTGTTTGTTGCTGGTTCAGCAGCAGGTAGTTTCCGGGTTTCAGACTGCCCGTGGAGGAGTCAAAATCTTTTCCGGAGGGAATGCGCTGTCCATCGACGGAGACCAGTTCGGCCGAAAGGGCTTCGCTCCGGTCGGTCTGGAAATGTCCGAGGATGTCCCACCAGGAAGCTGTCACAAAAGCCATCCGTTCCCGTTCGCGGTCGACGATCAACCGGACGGCCACGCTTTGCACCCGTCCCGCGCTGCGACCGAGGCTTTTCTTCCAGAGGAACTCGGACATTTCAAAACCGTACAGCCGGTCGAGGATGCGCCGGGTTTCCTGGGCGCGGACCAGTCCCTGGTCGATCTGCCGCGGCTGTTCGAGGGCTGCCTGAATCGCAGTTTTGGTGATTTCGTGAAAAACCAGGCGGTGGACCGGAACTTTGGGCTGGAGGGTTTCCAGCAGGTGCCAGCTGATGGCTTCTCCCTCGCGGTCTTCGTCCGTCGCGAGGAACAGCTGGTCGGCGGATTTCAGGGCCTGTTTCAGTTTGTTGACCTGCTTTTTCTTTTCGTCGGGAACGATGTAAAACGGCTGAAAACCGTCATCGACATTGACGCCCAGCCGCGCCCAGGGCAATTTGCGGAGGTCTTCGGGCATTTCGCTGCGCTTTTGGGGCAGATCGCGGATGTGCCCGATGCTGGCCTCGACCACATAGTCCTTTCCGAGGAATTTGCTGATGGTGCGGGCTTTGGCCGGTGACTCGACGATCACAAGGGCCTGGCCGTTGCCACTGGAAGACTTTTTGGCTGGCATTGAATTTTCCGGAATTTGACTGGGGCGATGGAACAGTCGGAAGTTGTGATCGGTCAGTAAATGAACGGCGGGGAACAGGTTGGAGGTCGGACCCCCAGTCAGGCTGGCATTGTAAGCAGCGGGCCGGGGCGTTAAATTTTTTGGTTGCGGATTTGTGAGAATGCCGTGCCTGCAGAGCTTTCACAAGATGACTGATTAACTGGTGTTCACGGACGTTGTCAAGCCACCCATGCTTCCGGACGGGTCCGGAACTAACCCTGAGAGACAGTTTTTATGGCCAGCCCAATGAGTTGGATTCGGAAATACCAGAAGGGAATGCTGGTTGTTTTCGGCGTTTTGTTGATGATCGTTTTTCTCGTTCCACAGTTTGGAAATGTTGGTCAGGAAGGTCCAAAACGGGAAAATCCGGTCATCGTCAAATGGGATGGCGGCAGTATGACTCGCGCCGATCTGGATTCGCTGCGGATCCGGCATTTCCAGACCCTCGACTTTCTGGACGGTGTTCGCCGGTTCGCCAGCGAAAAAAAAGGTGAACCCGTGTTTCCGATGGTCCAGCCCATCCCCCCCGTGGCCGGTGGCAGCTCCAACCCGGACAGTGACCAGATTGACAATGACCTGGTGAGCCGTTACCTCGCGGCAGAACAGGCCAAACAAGCGGGCTTCGAAATCGGCCCCGTGATGGTTAACGACTATATAGCGCTGACCGCCGGCGATGTTTCGCTGTCCGATGACGAACTGCGGGTGGTCTGTAGCCAGTCCACCAACGGAATTTCACTCGACCAGGTTCGCGACCAGTTGCGACTGGAACTGGCCAACCAGCAGTTCGGGATCATGTCCAGCGCCGGGCTGGTCGCTTCGCCCAACGCAACCGAAGCCGCCATGTTGTACAAACGAACGACCAAAACGGCCGAATGTGTCGTTTTGCCGATTTCGGTTAAAGACCAGTTAACCAAAGTCTCCGTGACTCCCAAAGATTCGGAACTGCGCGAGCTGTACGAACAGGGCCGTTTCCATCTCCCCTCCCCCGGATTCGAAAAACCCGGTTTCAAATCTCCCCGACGCGTCGCCGTGCAGTATGTCTACGCCGATTTCGAAAACTTTCTGACGAACGAAATGGCCAAGTTGACCGACGAAGAAGTCCAGAAGGAATACGAACGGCTGGTCGCGGCCAAAGACCCCAGCGTGATGGAGTTGGACGAACCGGAAACCGGACCGGAGCTGACGGGTGAAAGCCCTGAAAATGCACCGGAGACCACTCCAGAGACCGCGCCGCCTGCCGTTCCTGAAACAACTGGTGGCGAAACAACTGGTGGCGAAACAACTGGTGGCGAAACAACTGGTGGCGAAACAACTGGTGGCGAAACAACTGGTGGCGAAAC
>JBGSVU010000194.1:0-15069 GCA_041752775.1 Pirellulaceae bacterium
GGCGGTTCACCTGAATATCCATTTTCCGTGTCGAAAGTTCTTTGGCAAACATCCGGCCAGCTTCTTCGGCCAGCGGCGTGATGCCCGGTTCAAAATCCCTGTCGCCGGGTAATGCCCAGTCGCGTTGCCAGACATGCAGCACCGTCGGTTTTACTATTCCGGTTTGTTCCGCGAGTGACGGGATGATTTCGGCGGCGCTGTCTCCCTGTGATTTTCCGATCGACCATCCCCAGGTTCTGGCAAAGGTCGAAACAAGAGAAAAACTGGTGGGCGAAACCGACTCGTCGGCCTTGAATGTCAAAAAACCAGGACGCGAAAAGGCGGGTCGCAGCGCCGGATGATGCCGCGCGAGCTCCTGTTTACACGCGTTTTCCGCCCCAAACTGGCAACTGACAAACAAAAAACAACTGGATTCATTCATTCAGGTTTCAAGATCGATATACATGGCCGCAGGAATGCGAAAACCCAGGCTCCGCCGGGCCGAAAGACGCCCAGGCGGCAAGCCCCAGAGGCGGGGTTGTCGGGACATTAACCTGCTCCAACAATCCTTCCAGCGGAATCAGGCTACTGAAACAAGTCCGTTGCCGCCAGTCCGTGCACACACATCCTGCCCATCCGACCTCCAGTTACCCCCCCTGCAGACATCAGTCGACGGGTTCCTGAACACCGGTGATTCGTATTTTCCACAGGGCGAACCGGCATCCGGATTTCCCTTCTCCGATATCTGTCCACACCCGGCCCAATCGGGTTACCGTTCGTCGCAAGAACCGCAATTTCGGCCCGGAAAACAGCTGATCCGGGCCCGGTCGGGGATTTTCCGGAAAAAAAACGGAAATTCCTGAAAAACGTGCGAACTCTTTTCATCTCCAGGCGACTTATAATGTGTGTCGCTGCAGACTTCGGATGGACCGAGGTTCCCTGGCGGCAAAAGTCAGGCAAATTGTCAATTTGCAGATTCTCAAGCGTGCGCGTTTCAGCGCAAGGAGTCGAGAGATGGCACTGCGTTATCAACAAAACGAACTGAATGCACTGGTCACATCCCTTGTGAACCTGGTCACAGACGTTTTGCGCGCGGGCCTCCCCTCCGAGGTGAAACGCTTCAGTTGTGACCAGGAGCAGATGCGCCAGGCACTGTCCGGGCGATGGAATGACAGGCGGGGGTCGTGGGAAATTATCCCGGCCCCGGTCACCATCGTCCCAGGCAGTACGTCGCATCCCGGTTTTGTGGGTTTCGGCGGCTGAATCAGCCACTCGAATCCTTTTCCTCAGCTCCTGATCCCTCCTTTGGCCGCGGCCTTTTCAGACCCGGCCGCATCCACTCCCGGCCCGGAATTTCGACTGACCGCAAGGACTCGTTGAACCGGATTTGCCCCCGTCGTTCTGCCTTCAGATTTTTGCCGGACATGTCCGGCGATACGACCTGAAGCGTGACCCGGCAAATCCTCTCGATGCCTCACACGGCAAGCAGTTGAAAACTCCACGCCGCGAACCGACCTGCCTGGAATTTGCCAGGACTGGGACCAGCACTCCCCCAGCCGCACCCACGCGTGAGAATCATGACTGCAAAATTTGTTTCGATTTCGACTGAACCTGTTGTTCGACTGGTGACCCTGGCTCGCGATGGCGACCAGGTGGCGCTGGGACAGCTGTTCGAACGGTTCCAGCCAGCCGTTCAGGCAATTATTCGCCGGCGTGTTTCTGACGAAGCAGACGTTCAGGAACTGGCCCAGGACGTTTTCATCAAAGCGATGCAGAAACTGGACCAGCTGCGGGAACCTGCTGCCTTTCCAGGCTGGTTGCGGTCGATCGCCGTTCGGCATTCGATTAACCACCTGCAGCGGCGACGGGTATCCGTGGTGAGCGACAGCGATTTCGTCGGACAGTCGGCCGGTACCCAGACGACTCCTTTGGAAGGCGTTCTGGAAACCGAACGGCGACGGCAACTGGGAGACGGACTGGACAGCCTGGGTGATCTCGACCGGCAAACGCTGGTCGCGTTCTACCTGCATGGCCAAAGCCTGATCGAGATGGCGGCAGCGTTCGATGCGCCTGTGGGCACCATCAAGCGGCGGCTGCACGTGGCCCGCAAACGACTGGCCGAAAAAGTTGGCCAGCTGGCTTCGGCCTGAACGGGTCGTCGGCCGTGGCGATGCGTTTCAGTTCGCCAACATTGCGATGCGGGCCGGAGTTCCAGCAACTCCGGCCCGCATTTTTTGAGTGAAATGGCGGTGGCGCGTCCCACCAGCGACAACGGATTTGTGACTGCGTTCAATGCCCCGTTCCCCGCAGTCTCACGCCGTGCCGGTAATTACAGCAGTTTCGCCAACAGCGCACACAGATCGGCAGTGCGGCAACTGTAGCCCCACTCGTTGTCGTACCAGCTGATGACCTTGACCAGTTTGCCTTTGTCACCCAGCACCTGCGTGAAATCCGCCGCAAAAATACTGCTGTGCGGATTGTCAATGATGTCCGAAGAAACGATCGGGTCTTCGGTGTATTCCAGAATCCCTTTCATCGGTCCGTCCGCAGCGGCTTTCATCGCGGCGTTGATTTCCGCGGCGGTGGTCTCCTTGCCGAGGTTCGCTGTCAAATCGACCACGCTGCCGGTTGGCACCGGAACCCGCAACGAGATTCCCGTCAGTTTTCCGTTCAACTCCGGAATCGCCAGCCCCACGGCTTTGGCTGCACCCGTCGAGGTCGGAATGATGTTTTGGGCCGCAGCGCGGGCACGATAGGGGTCCTTGTGCGGCAAATCCAGGATCTGCTGGTCGTTCGTATAGGCGTGAACGGTGGTCATCAGCCCCGATTCGATACCGAAATTTTCGTGCAGGACTTTGGCGATGGGAGCCAGGCAGTTTGTCGTGCAGCTGGCGTTGGAAATGCATTTCATTTCGCTGGTCAGTTTGTTGTCGTTCACGCCCAGAACGACGGTCAGATCGGCGCCGTCTTTGGCCGGAGCGCTCAACACCACCCGTTTGGCACCAGCGGCCAGATGCGAATCGTAACCCGGTTTGCCTCCACCGGCGCGTGCCGTAAAGACACCCGTGCTTTCGATCACCACATCCACGTTCAAGTCCGCCCAGGGCAGTTTTGACGGGTCTCGTTCCTCGAAAATGCGGATTTTTTCGCCATTGACGATCAGGTTTTCGCTGTCCGAAGAAACCGTGCCGGAAAACCGGCCATGCACACTGTCATATTTCAGCAAAGTCGCCAGCATCTGGTTGTCCGTCAAGTCGTTAACGGCGACCACGTCGAATTCGCCGGTTCGCTCCATCAAATTGCGAAAAGTCAAACGTCCGATTCGACCAAAACCGTTAATCGCAATACGAATTGCCACAACCATTTCTCCAGAAAAAGTGTATCGTTGGAATCTTCCAGCCGCGCGGGACGGTCCCCAGTCAAGCGGTGCGGTTCCCAGAAAAATATCAGAATTCATCCACCTGCAACAGGCACCGGACGCTCCGTGAACCCGACCCCACCCCTGCCGTCAGGCATCGAACCTGGTAACGCCGCCTATATGGATGAACCCGCCATTGCCGGGCTGCACGATCGCCAGACCGACGGCGATCCGCTGGCGGAACTGGACATTCGCGTCTGTCTGGAGGAACTGAAAAAAATCCAGCCGCCTGGCGCAGTCGCGGATTTTGGATGCGGCACCGGGCGGACCTTCGCGCCGCTTGTCCAGGCCGGATGGCGCGTCGTGGGCATCGATTTGTCCAGTCGCATGTTGCAGGGTGCCAACGATCGCATCGGTACCGAAAAAAATTGCTGGAGAATTCAGGCGCCCCTCACCGGCCTCGACTTCCTGGCCGACGGATCGCTGGACGCAGGAATGTGTCTCTACAGCACACTCGGCATGATCCGGGGGAAAGGAAACCGGGCACGGTTTCTGGCTCACGCCCACCGGGCCATTCGTCCGGGCGGTTTTCTGATCGTGCACGCGCACAATCTTTGGCCGCAACGAAAATTTCCCGGGGGATGGCGCTGGATGATGGGCAATGCCATTGCCGCGATGCTGGGGAGAAACGAATTTGGGGACCGCTGGGCCGACGGGTTGGGTGTCTCCCGCCTGTTCATTCACAGCTACACTTTTTCATCGCTTCATCGCGAGTTGTCGGCCTCAGGATGGAGTCCGCAGAAATTCTGGCCTGTCGTATCGCCTGGTCCTCGGCTGGGTGAGATCAACTCGCCCAAACACGGTTCGCCAGCAGCCGTGCCGGTTTCTGCGTCCCAGACAGTCGCGCACCGCATTCGTGCAACGGGATGGATTGTGTTTTGCCAAAGAGACGCCTGACAGGCACTGTCCAAACGCTGCTCTACAACATGCGCTCACGCCCGCTATGCGGTGCCGCACCCGGCGGCTGCCTTGTGCATCAACTCTTCCATGCTCCAGCGGGAAGGGCTTTCGGACAAACGCCGTTTGACATCCGGATGAACAAAAACGCGAACCTGTTTGACGAAATCATCGAACTGCCGCGTCGCAAGGGCATGGACGACCGGCGAAACCTCTCCCAGCGGTCGGGACTGGCCGCTGCGCGCGTCGACGACATTGACGCGGAACTGGACTTCCAGTCCGGCGGGGGGAGCATCCGTCAGGACCTGGTGCGGCCCGACGTCCACACCCGTCGCGCCGGACAATTCCCGGGTCAGGCAGTTGGAAAACCGGTCCAGCCAGGCGTAAGGCCGATGGGCGATTTTGCGGAACAGTTCTTCGTCGCCGGACTGGCCGGACTGCCACAGTCGCTTGTACAAAACCCGCCGGTTTCCGAACAGGTTTTCCAGCAGCAGGGATTCGTCGCCGGTTCCCGCGGCGTCGGCCAGGACGGACGCTATTGAACCATTGTTGCTGCGGGTCAGCGCTGCCAGATCGACTTTATCACGAATGCCGAACACCGCCCGCTGGAACATCGCGGTCGCGCTGCGTACCGCGTGATGCCAGTAGACTTCGCTGAACATGACATAGCGCGAAAAGACCATCATCTCCGCTGCGGTTTTGCCTTTGCCGGAAATCGCCAGCCGTTGCCCGGCGCGATCGAGGCACAGGCTGCCGATCAGACGCAGCGGATCGAAATTGCGTCCGTAGGGAACACCGGCGTGCAGGCTGTCGCGGCTGAGGTAATCCATTTTGTCGACATCGACGGGGCCCGACAGCATGGAGCACGCGATCTGCTCGGCTGCGCTGGCCGGCCGCTTCACTAACAGCCGCATTACATCGTCGGGTTCCAGGCCCCAGTCATTGCGCAGCAGTTTCTTCAGCCCCGGACGCTGCATCCATTCGCTGGCCTGTTGTTCGTGGGTCGGAAAATTTTCCAGCGCGAGGTCTTCCACGGGATGGCAGAAGGGCCAATGCCCAATGTCGTGCAGCAGCGTTGCAACCAGAAAAACCTCTGCCGTCCTGCGGTCACAAATCGCGGAAAAATCTTCCTGCCCGGCAAGCTTGCGGAGAAACAGCAACGCCATCCGGTAGGCCCCCAGCGAATGCTCCATCCGCGAATGGGTGGCTCCGGGATAAACCAGTGCGACCAGTCCCAGCTGGCTGATATCGGCCAGCCGCCGGAATTCGGCAGTATCGATGATCCGCATCGCGCGAGGCGTCAGCGGGACGTCCAGCTGGTCGGGAATCCGCACGAGATGGGGCGGATTGTCCAGTGCCCGCAACTCCGGTATTTGCGACAGGTCGTTCATCGTAGCCAGGCCAGAAAACACTCCGCTGTCTGCTGCCAGTCGATCCAGCCAATGATGTTCCCCAGTCCCTGGTCGTCGGGAACGGGAACGGCGGGCTGGCCCGATGGCGTACCGTCAGGTCCCATCGAACTGGGAAACAGGGGCAACTGTGCACAGACCCGCAACAACAGCGAACACCCGAAATAGAGTCCATAGTGTACGGCCCCCATGATCCAGTCCAGTTCCAGAACCAGTGTCGCCACCGCGCTGCCGGCGACCAGCATCACAAGCGAAGCGCTGAACCAGGCGCCGGGTCCCCAGGTATCGTTGAAGGCAAATTTGGCCAGCGGCATCGCCGCCCAGGTCACCGCGTAGATCGCCGCACAGACCAGAACGCGGTACAACAACTCACGCCCGGCAAAAGCCCCGGTCTCCTGGTTGCGCAAAAACGTGTAGGCGCCCAGCACACAGGCGGGAGCGAGAGCCACCAGCAGCGCCGGCATGACCCAAACCGGAATGTTGGCCGGATTGTCACCAAAAAATTTGGGCAACAGCAGCGCGACAATCAGAAAGCCAATGATGCAGACAGCAATCAGTGCAATCTGGACGGGAGTCAAAACCGTTTCGCGTCGTCGAATCGGTTTCAGGATCTGCCGCCCCTTGCTGTCCTTCGGGCCGGCGTCTTCCGGAGCATGAATGACGATCTCTTCGGATTTTTCAGGAATCCGGATGACCGTTTTGCATTTGGGGCAGGGCCCCTCGCGGCCCGCAAATTTTTCGCTGACGTTGAAGCGTGCCATGCACTTCGAGCAGGTTACACGGATCGGCATTCAGGCATTCTCCGGCGGGCGGGGTGAGTGTTCGAAGGTCTGGATTCTGTAATTCAGAGGAATGCGGTAACGAATCACGGACTGGGCCCGGGCGGGTGGGGCATCAGACCAGATCGTCCAGCTCGTTTTCGGTCAGGATCCGCAACCCGCGCGAGGTCAGCGTCTCGGTAGCCAGTTCGATATTGTCCACCATCAGGGCAACGGCCTGGCGATTGCGCCCACCCAGCATCAGGGGGTAGGTCTGCACCAGGTTGACTTCTGCCTGCAGCAGGGCATTGCAAACCAGCAACAACGGTTGCGGATCGTCGGGCAATTCCAGCGCGATCAGGTCGCTTTCGATCAGGGCCAGCCCGGCGCGTTCAAAAATCTCACGCCCCTGCTCGGGATTGGTCAGCACGAAACGCACGATGCTGCACTCGGTCGAATCGAGAATGTTCAGGGCCACGATCCGCACGCGCGTGCCGCGAAACCGCCGCAGGACTTCCAGCAGTTGACCTACCCGGTTTTCAATAAACACTGTGAACTGCCGGATGGTGGGATAGTCCCGTCCGCGCGCCGTGGCGGTCCCTGGCAAGTTTCCCGATTCGTCACCCATACTCATTTTTTTGTCGACCCGTTCGTTTTACGCGGCAGCGGAGGCCAGCAAACCCGGTACGCCCAGAACCAACTGTATTCCGGCCCGGCTGATCCGCATGGTCTCCGTGCGCACTGTTTTACACATTTTTCAGGTTACTGGCGATTCCCGGCCGACCGGCGATAATCTGTCGGGGTTACAAAAGCAGTCCGGACCCGACCGGTCCCAATTCCGGCAGAGAAGCAAAAAACGGGAGGAAATCCCGGAAAAACGCCGGGGCGTGTGATACAATCCAGTATTCCCCCGGTCCGGTCTGCCAGTCGCACAATTCCCGGCAGCATTCCATCTGCCTAAAATTTGTAACATGTGATTGTGAACGCGGTATCAATTGAAATTGCCCATCGTTGCGGTGGTGCCCTCAGTGGCATGGCCGGAACCTGTCAAAAAAATCTGCCGCCAAGCTGTTTCCGCGGGGCTGACCATTAATGCAAGCAGTGACAATCAGGGTGTTGGAAGGCGCCGATCGGGGCCGCGTCTTTGAAGAAATTGCACCCCCGGTATCGATCGGACGGGAGGCTGGAAATACGATCCAGCTGAACGACGACCGGGTCAGCCGCTTCCATATCAAACTCCAGTACGATCACGACAATGTGGTCCTGACGGATCTGGAAAGCACCAATGGAACACGCGTTAATGGCGAAGACACCCAGTTGAGAATCCTTCGCTTCGGCGATCTGATCAGCGTTGGCCGCAGCACGCTCCTGTTTGGCAAGCGGGAACAGATTTCCGACCGGCTGAAAAAAATCAACCGCCCCGAACTCGAGAAACGGCTGATCCCCGAAAACGGGTCCAAAAGCGACGCCGAACTTCCCTGGCAAAACGATCCCAACTACCAGCTGGGTCTGCTGGAAGGGATGCCGCCGGAGTTGCCCAGGGGGCTGACACCGGGACAGGCCGCACAACTGGGCGAAGTCATCGAGTTCTTTCACATGAACATGCGCAAACTGATTTCCGAAGCAGAAGTGGCCAACCGCGGGGAGTCCGTTACTCTCGGCGCGGCTCACTGGCAGAGAATCATCGACCTTCAGTCCCGCCTGGCCGAATACCTGCGCAAAGTCGGACGGGAGTAAACCTGGTTGCCGTTCACGCGCCGGGGTCTGACCCCCTAAAAACATGGACCATGTGTTACCGACCGGTGAACGCTTGCGAAAACCTGTCGCCAATCGCTCCCGGTCAGCCCAGTCAGCGCATCCGCCGCGAGGAACTATTTCGCAGCCTGCTTTTCCACACCGAATTTCATAACCGACAGGTGCGAATAGGTTTCGCCCGGCTTTAACAGCGTCGTCGGAAAATCACTTCGGTTGGGTGTGTCGGGAAAGTGTTCGGACTCCAGACAAAGGGCGCCGTTCTTCTGGTAGCCACAGGATCCCGCGCCGCCATCGAGGTAGTTTCCGGTGTAAACCTGCAAGCCCGGTTCGGTAGTCCACATTTCCATCCACCGCCCCGATGCGGGATCATACAGCCGAGCGGCCGGGCGCAACTGGCCCGACTCTCCGTTCAGGACATAACAGTGGTCGATCCCTCCGGGGTCGGACCCAAACGATTCGAAATCCCGTCCAATCGGATGCGACCGGGTAAAATCAAACGGTGTGCCGTCCACCGCCACCGGATCGCCTTCGGGGATTCCACCGGCATCCACGGGCAAATACTGCCCGGCATGCAGTTTCAGTTCGTGCCCCAGAATGTCGCCCGATCCGTGCAGGTTCCAGTAATTGTGATTGGTCAAATTCACATGCGTCGCCGCATCCGTGGTGGCCGTAATCTCGATCGACAATTCGTTGTGATTGTTCAGCATGTAGGTTGCCGTACAGCTGAGTTTGCCCGGATAACCTTCCTCGCCGTCCTCGCTCACATAACTGAACCGGACACCGCAACCCGTTTCATCGATAACCGGTTCGCCGGACCAAAGCCGTTTGTCGAAGCCGCGTTCGCCACCGTGCAAATGATGATCACCGTTGTTGGTCGCCAGCTGGAATTCCCTGCCATCGATTGAGAATTTTCCTGCTGCGATGCGGTTGGCATAGCGGCCAGCGATCGCGTTGAAATAGCTGGTACCCGCCAGAAAACCGTCCAGATCCTTGCAGGTTGCAATCACATTGGCCAGTTTTCCATCCCGGTCGGGCATTTCCAGCGAAATCATCGTCGCACCGTAATCCATCAGTCGCATTCGGGTGCCGGACGTGGTCGTACAGTCGTATCCTCTGACAGCCGTTCCGTCAGGCAATTGTCCATACTCAAACATCTCCACACCGGCCCTGGTGTTGTCCTGTGCAGCAGCCGTTCTGTCCCGCTTTGGCCGGGCTGGTGATTTCTGACTTTTTTCCATGGCGTCTCGCACAATTCGGTTCGATCCGAAGGACTCCGCCGAGCGACCACCCGCAAACGTCAGGCAACCCGCAACAAACGCGATCAGCAATACAAGTGCTTTCGTCAACTGAAGCTCTCCTGCAAATAAGTCCGGTCGAAACAGAGGTCGGCCCGGATCCAGGAATGGGTTCCGGCCGGCCCGGATTTTACCACGTCCGATCATGCGGTGGCAATCATGCCCAGTCTGGCATTGAAAAGCCGTTAAACCGCGGCGAGATCCCCAACGGGCCCCGGCGTTTCCCACCCCCACAGGTCCACACTGGCCTCTCATTACCAGCAAAAAAAGGCGGTGAGGAACCCACACCGCGCAACCTGCGTCTGAATCGCAGCAGGGTCTTTGCCATGGCAACCGGCGCGGTCACGGACTCTGGTCGCCCGCACTCATCATCAATTCCCCTTTTTTCCCATACAGACGGTCGCCCGACCAGGCTTCAAATTCGGTTGGGAACATGGGAATTTCCGCAGCCACCTGCGCGGGCAACGAGCGGGCCAGCAATCGGGCAAAAACTGGAGAAGTCCTGCCACTGAAATCAAATCCGGAGGGCATTTCCAGGTTCCCGTCCCGTTGCAATAGCAAGATCAAACCCCGGCGCATGCCGGCCCCGGGCAAAGGTCCCGCCCTCCCGGCGACAACCAGATTGCCGCCGCGCAGTTCGTATCCGGCCATCCTCCCGCAATTCCCACCGATCACAATGGTGCCGCGTCGCATGGCGTGGGCCGCACAATCGCCGGTCGATCCTGCAACAAAAACAACCCCGCGATTGCAGCCAAAACGTTTTCCGGGCATTGGACCAGCCAGGCGGTGGCCAGCATCTCCGAAAACGCTGATTGTTCCGCCCGTCATGCCTTGTCCCACGTCGTCGCCGGCGTTGCCCAAGATTTGGAGTCGTCCGCCCTGCATGGCCCGGCCAGCGGCATCGCCCACCGACGATTCCACCAAAATCCACCCAGTCCGGATGCCCGCTCCCACGTGCCGCACGCGAGACCAGTCTCCGGTCAGCAGGAAATCGAAACGATCCGAATCAAACTTCGAAAAAGTAAACAACTCCTGTGCCGGAACCGGGCGGACTCCCTCCAAAACCCGCACCGCCGCCAGCCTTTCCAGCGGATCGACAGAATCCGGAAAATGATTCATCGCGGCGAACAGTGCGGCCACATCGGGTTCCAGAAACCTGTCGGAATGGTATGAAATCGAGATGCCCACGCAGTGCCTCTTGAGTCGTTTGGTTCCGCAGCAACGCCATCATGCCGGGTTCTACTGTCATGCCCGGGTCAGTTTCGCATGGTAGCATTCAACAGCATGTTGACTCCACTACCGTCGTCACCAAAACCTGTTCCCGTTGCCGCCATCATTCTGGCGGGCGGCCACAGCCGCCGCATGGGACAGGACAAGGCGCTGCTGAAAATTGGCGAACAGACATTTTTGCAATTCCTGGTGGGAAGCCTGGCCACCCGCTGCAGTCCGGTTTTCATAATTGGAAGGCAGGACCAGCAGTTGAAGATTCCGGCGGGGTGCAGTTTTCAGGTGGATCGCTGGCCTGACCAGGGTCCGGCTGCGGGACTGGCAACCGGACTGGAGGCCGCAGCGGCGGCTGGTCCATCCACGGCACTGGTGGTGGCGGTCGACACACCCTGTTTCCCACCCGGGCTGGTTGACTTTTTCCTGCAACGACTGGACGAATTCGATGCGGTCATTCCGTTCATGGACGGACACCTGTACGGATTGTCGGCGCTGTATCGAACTTCGGCTGCCGGTCGAATCGCTGCGATGGTGCAGTCCGGAAATTTGCGCCTTCAGGAACTGCCAGACTTTGTCGCGGTGAAGCAAGTTGCTGCGGAAACACTGAAAGAGATTGATCCGCACCTATTTTCGCTGACCGGAGTCAACACACGCGGCGAATACGAACAGTTGCGCAGGATCTGGCCAACCACCGGTTCCCAAATTTAGCGGAACGGCGCAAGCCGCCCGGTGCACATTGGGTTGCGCATGGAGTAGTAGCGGAACGGCGCGAGCCGTCCGGTGCGCAATGGGTTGCGCATGGATTTGTAGCGGAACGGCGCAAGCCGCCCGGTGCACATTGGGTTGCGCATGGAGTAGTAGCGGAACGGCGCAAGCCGTCCGGTGCGGGAGGATGCCATGGTGGGCACCAAGGCACGTGGACATTGGATCGCGCCATACCGGAGGGCTCGCGCCCTGCCGTTATCTTCCAATGCATTGGCTCATGGCGGCAGGGCGGCGCAACACCGGATGGACTGCATCACGGGAGGGCCCGCGCGCTGCCGTTACCGGTTGGAGGAAAACCAAAGCGTTGCCATGAACCCGGCAACCGACAGGACAATTCCAGCCACCGAAAGGTAGGGGCGAGTCGAACGCAACCCCCACAACCCAAAGTTCATTCCCAGCAAAGCGTTGATCACCGCGAGCGAGGTTAGCCACGAGAAAAGAAGCGACCAGCTGCCCAAAAAGACCGACGCAACGGCTCCCGCAACGGCAGTTTGACGTCTCAGTCGGGTTTCCGGGTCGTTTTCCGGATCAAAATCAAATGGCACCGCCGACGGCGATGGGCGGGAGAGCCCTCCCGGATCGACCAAACGCCGGGCATCGCCGCGGCCCTGCCCGGTAACCAATTCTGCCATCGGCAAATCTGCCAACCCGTTCGACTCACCCGCGTCCGCGGTGGATTCAACCGGTACGGCAGGTACCTCCTCGCCGTCGTCGTCCGGCAAAGCCTTTACGAAATCGGAATCATGGTCGGATGGTGACATGTTGTAGCAGGCAGAAGCCGTTGAAGCCGTATCGGCTGCAGTCCATGTTCCCGTAAAAGTTCCATGACCAGCCGTTTGAAACCCGTATTCTGGACGGTTGGGCCAATCGGCCCTATAACTTTTGGCAATTGTATTCGGGTGCCACTGACATTGATACACCCGACGAAATTGTTCGAACACGGTCCTTTGGACGGGCCGATCGCCTGCCCACTTGGAATATGGAACCGGATCGCGACCAGGAATGACCTGCTATATCACGCATTTTGAAGGCGCACTGGATGGATCGCGGCACGATGCCACCCAAATCCAGACCATGCATGAGGGACGCCCGCTGCTGGCCCGTTACGATCTGGCGGCGATTCGCGCCAATCTTGATCGCGATGCCATTGTCCACCGCCCCTGGGACATGTGGCGCTACCGGGAACTGCTGCCCGTGGGCGATGAAATTGCCCCGGTCACACTGACGGAAAACGTCTCGCCGCTGGTCGAATGTCCCGCGCTGGCAGAATGGTTCGGGCTGGAACGGGTCAGCATCAAGGACGAGTCCCGGTTGCCGGGCTGCAGCTTTAAGGCGCGCGGGCTGGCTCTGGCCCTGACGATGGCCAGGCATTTCGGAACCCGGCGTGTCGCGATGGCTTCCAACGGAAACGCCGGGGGAGCGATGGCGATTTATGCGGCCCGGGCGGGAATGCAATCGGTCATGTTCGTTCCCAACAACACGCCGCGGGCCAATCTGGCCGAAGCCGCCAATGCCGGAGCCCAGGTTTTTCGCGCCAACGGTTTGATTGACCAGTGTGGACGGCAAATCCGCGTCGGCCACGACCGGGGTCTCTGGTTCGACATTTCGACCATGAAAGAGCCCTACCGTATCGAAGGGAAAAAAACGATGGGCCTCGAGCTGGCGGAACAGCTGGAATGGCGGCTGCCCGACGTGATCGCTTACCCGACCGGTGGTGGGACCGCGCTGATCGCCATGTGGAAGGCCTTTGCGGAGCTGAAGGAACTGGGCTGGCTGGAACAAACCCGGATGCCGCGCATGGTCTCGGTCCAGTCCACAGGTTGCCAGCCACTGGTTCAGGCCTGGGAAAAAGGCGAACGATTTGCGACACGTTATGAAAATGCAGAGACGGTCGCCGCCGGCTTGAGGGTCCCCACTGGAATCGGCGATTTTCTGGTTCTGGACGCGGTTCGGGAAAGTGGCGGGACCGTGATTGCCGCAGACGAAGCGCGGCTGTTCGAATGGCAGGCCGTGGTGGGACGTCACGAAGGGATGATGATCTGTCCCGAATCGGCGGCCTGCATCGGAGCCGTCAAAACGCTGGTCGATCAGGGAACGATCCAGCCCGAAGAGCATGTCGTGATTTTCAACACGGCAGCCGGACAGAAATACCTGGATTTTTTGCATCCGGAAATCCCCGCCATTGACCTTGATGCGATCGACTGGGACGCGATGGCCGCCGAACTGGGTTGAACAGGATGTTGGGATGAACGAACATTCCGGCCCGTGAGACTGCCGGGTAACGCGACCGGGCTTGTGCTCCAATACCGCCAGAAACCATTTGCAAACATCAGCCGCAAGGCGCTATTGGTCTGTCAACATCAAAAACAAAGGTGCTCACATGAGCCGTTTGGGCGCTGGCCCCGGTTGGGTACCACATCCGTTTGGAAGGTACGATGGACGTCCTCGTCCGTCGAATTTCGCAGTTGACGACGAATTTCGCAGTTGACGACGGACGAGGACGTCCATCGTACCCCAATTCTTGAGCTTGACAGCGCGAGTGACCAAAGGTGTCCCGTGCGGCGAGCAGGATTCAAAAGACGATTCTGTCAGGGAAGTTTTTTGGGACAGGGAGTTTGAAGTGGAAACGATTCGGCGCGTCTTTCTGGACTGGTCTCAACCCGTGTTGGTTTCGGCAGTGGACTGGATCCGGTCCACCCTGGCTGTGGGTGACCGGATCGATTTGTCGGGATGGATTGTGGTATTGCCCGGTGCCAGAGCCCGCCGGCGTTTTTTGCAGATCCTCGCCAGCAAGACGCAGGATCGCGGCAAGACCCTGCAGACAGGGAAAACCAGCGCGGAGGGGCAGAACGGAATCCTGGTGATTCCGGGGCTGACGATCACGATCGGCCAGTTGCCCGAGCATTTGTATGACAGTGAACGGCCGCTGGCTGGAGAGCTGGAATGCCGCATGGCCTGGGCTGCGGCACTGGAGGAAATTGGCGTGCCGCAGCAGCGGGAACTTTTTCCAGAGCTGTCGCTGGACCAGGAAGCGGGGCGGCTGGAGGTGGCCCGCATGTTGCAGTTGCTGCATCGCCAGCTTGGCGCGGACGCGATGAGTTTTCGCAGCGTGGCGCGCGAGATCGAATCCATCGGGAATTTTGCCCCGGGTTCCCGCTGGCAAATCCTGGCCGAAATTCAGGCGGCCTACTACCGTTTGCTCGATCGCCACCAGTTGTGGGACCGCCAGGCGGCGCGGAATGTTGCGGCGCGGCGCTCGGGGTTCTGCCGAACCGACCGGAAAATTCTGCTGGTCGGCACCGCGGACTTGAATCTGATGGTGAAACGGATGTTGAGCCAGGTCAGTAGTCAGGTCACTTCGCTGGTGGCGGCACCGGCGGACTGTGCCGAGGGTTTTGATGAATTCGGATCGCTGGTGGCAGCGTGGTGGCGCGAGCGCCGGATCGCGATTGACGACGAACGGATCAGGATTGTGGATCGACCGCTGGACCAGGCGTTTGCGGTGCGGCATTTCCTCGCCGGGCTGCCCCGCGGCATGGCCACCGACGAAATCACGGTCTGCGCCCCGG
>JBGSVU010000195.1:0-2244 GCA_041752775.1 Pirellulaceae bacterium
GTTCGTTTCCCGTTTGTAACGGCGGCCATCGATCACGGGATACAGCCACGATTCGGGAGCCTTTTCCAGCGGCGGTTCCGCCCGGCCATGCGGTTTGAAATCAGCCAGCTCGGGCAGATCCACGGGCAACTGGTCATCCGGTACGGCGCGCATCAGGCCGTTGGGTTTGCCGTCGTCACCCAGTTCGTGGAGGATCGGAAAAGGCTCGCCCCAGAAACGCTGGCGACTGAACAGCCAGTCGCGCAGTTTGTAGTTCACCGCAGCCCGACCGGTTCCCCCGGCGACCAGGTCGGCAACGATTCGCCGTTTGAATTCGGCTGTGGCCATCCCGTTGTAAGCGGCAGAATTTTCCGCTGTTCCGTCGCCGCAAAAACACTTTTCGTTCTCCAGTCCGGACGGAGCTTTCACCACGTTCACCACCGGCAGTCCATACTGAATCGCAAACTCGTGGTCGCGCAGGTCGTGGGCAGGAACCGCCATAATCGCGCCGGTCCCATACGTCGCCAGGACATAGTCGGCGATCCAGATGGGCACGGGTTGACCATTGACGGGATTGATCGCGAATGATCCGGTGAAGACACCGGTTTTTTTTCGCCGGTCGTCCATGCGTTCACGATCGCTGCGCGAGGCCGCCGCCTGGCGACAGGCCTGAACCGCATCGGCCTGTTCGGTGGTCGTCAGCGCCTCAACCAGGGGATGTTCCGGCGCAATGACCATGTAAGTCACGCCAAACAGCGTATCGGGTCGGGTTGTGAATACGCGCAGGACGTCGCTGTCGGGGCGGGCGGGAAATCCGCTTTTCTGGCGGCTGGCCTGCCACGCAGAAAACTGGCTGGAGGCTCCGACGAAAAAATCGACCTCGGCCCCTTCGCTCCGCCCGATCCAGTCCTTTTGCAGTTTCTTGATTCCACTCGACCAGTCCAGACCTTCCAGGTCCCGCTCCAGGCGGTCGGCGTAGGCGGTGATTCGCAGCCTCCACTGCCGCATCGGAATCCGCTGGACCGGGTGATCGCCGCGTTCGCTGCGGCCATCGGTGACCTCTTCGTTGGCCAGTACGGTTCCGAGCGCCGGGCACCAGTTCACCATCGCTTCGGCGCGGAAAGCCAGGCGGTGTTCGTCCTGAAACTGGCGGACCGCGGTCTCGCCCTGACTGCGGATTTCGGCTGGCACGGGCAATTCGGCGATCGGGCGGCCTTTCTGAACGGCTGGATCGAACCAGGTGTCGTACAGTTCCAGAAAAATCCACTGGGTCCAGCGAAAATAGCCGACATCCGTCGTCGCAATCTGGCGGTCCCAGTCGTAACTGAAACCCAGCATTTTCAGCTGGCGGACGAAATTCCGGATGTTGGATTCAGTCGATTCGCGGGGGGGCGTATTGGTTTTGATCGCATACTCTTCGGCGGGCAAACCAAAGGCGTCAAACCCCATTGGATGCAGCACCGATTTGCCCTTCATCCGGCTGTATCGGCACACAATATCGGTCGCGGTGTAGCCTTCGGGGTGACCGACATGCAACCCGTCGCTGCTGGGGTAGGGAAACATGTCCAGCACATACAGCTTTTCCCCGGAAACTTGTCCGGGAGTCGCAAAAACGTGGTTTTGTTCCCAGTAATGCTGCCATCTGGGCTCGATTTCTGCCGGATTGTAACGTGGCACTTTCGGTTTTCCTGCTGAGCAAAATTGGCAACGCGCGCATTGATTTCTGGCGCAACGCCGGACTGCCGGTCTGACCAAGATCATATCAGTATTCGGTACAGCCCCAACCGGGGTTTGCCGAATCGTGGACCGGAGCGTGAACTTCCGGCCGGTTTCTGGTAGCATCAAACCGTTTTGAAAAGCGGACGTTGCCCTTTTCAACTGACCATCCAGACCGTTTCGGGGTTCATTCGCAAACGTGATACGCCGCCGCCCAAAACTGAAACTGAACGAGCAGGACCGCGAAATGATGCGGGCCGCCTGCCAGTTCAACGCCCAGCTGATGGATTTTATCCGGCCGCGGATTGTCGCGGGAGTCACGACCGGTGAAATCGACGAATGGGTTCACCACTACACCCGCGATCATGGTCACAAACCGGCCTGTCTCGGTTATCCCGGCGATGCTATCCCGTTTCCAAAAAGCTGCTGCACCAGCGTCAATGATGTCGTCTGTCACGGCATTCCCGACAACTACGAACTGAAACCAGGTGACATCATCAACGTGGACCTGACTACAGTGGTCGACGGGTGGTACGGGGACCAGTCCGA
>JBGSVU010000196.1:0-2695 GCA_041752775.1 Pirellulaceae bacterium
CTGCTCCGGACTCATGTAGGGCGGGCTGCCAATCGCCGTGCCATGCATCGTTGGGGTACTGCCGTTTCTCGAGGCAAGTCGCAACTGCTGCCCGTTCCCGGGAATCTCGCTGGCGTTCGCTGAGTCGACGAACTTTCCCAAACCCCAGTCCACCACCAGCGTTTCGCCATAGTCACCCAGCATCACGTTGGCTGGTTTGATGTCACGATGCAAAACGCCTCGCGAATGGGCATAGTGAATGGCACGACAAATATCCAGGAAACGGTCGAGCATTTTGCGAAGCTCGAGCGTGGAAGGGATTCGGTTCGCTTCGTGCAGTCGTCGGATCGCGTCTCGGAGGTTTTCGCCCCGAATAAATCTCATCGCATAATACGGCCGGCCATCCGGGTGCGCACCCAATCCGTAAACAGGGACGATCCCCGGATGCTCCAGACCTCCCGTAATTTCCGCCTCCAATACGAATCGAGAACGACTTTCGCGGTCGTCTGCCCAGTCGGACTTGATTTCTTTGAATGCCACTTCGCGGTTGAGTTCCCGATCCAGTGCAACCGAGACCGTTCCCAGGCCTCCTTCGGCGTAGTGTCGCAGTACGCTGTAGCGACCTGTTTTCGCCTCGGAAACCGACCAGTCGAATTCCGGCGATGAGATTGAGCTGGCGACTTGACTGGGCCCGACGGCAACCGTATTGGGAATACGTACCAAGCTTTCCAGACGATCACGCAATTCCCGATCCATCAAAGAATTCATGCGATTTGCCAAATACTGCCGGACATCGTTACCATGCTGTCGCATGAGTTCAGTGAGTCTGTCTTCAATCAGGTTCAGTTGTTGCCCGGAAAGCAAACCGGCTTCAACGAGGTATTGGTCGAGGCGTTGATTTGGGCGCGACTCAAGCGCATCCAGTGCCGATATCAAGTCCCTCGCGTTGATGAATTCCAGCTCGACAGCCTGAATTCCAAAAAGCAGACAATGTTCCAAGCTCATTTCAGTTTCCTTGAACGCTGGACGTTGATTCAGGTGACGACAACCGCGAGCGACCTTAATGAACGTTCTCTTTTCGCGACCTACGATATTTTGGGCAAAAGTCTGGTTGCGAACAACTCATGACACATAACCTTCCTGTGATTGAAAAGGGTGTGCCCGGGAACTCGCAGTGTGCTTTCGTCGGGTTTTGGAGTTCTGGGCGAGAAAAATTCCGGCAAATCTGCGATCGTTTGGTTTCTCATCGCTGGGCAAGGCGACGGTGAACCGCGGCGCGAGGTCAAGACTGCTGACGAACTGCGAACTGGACGCAATCGGACGCAGCCAGCGTCGGCAACAGGCCCGTGCTTTAAATTTCGATGAAATCATTTCAGTAAACAGCAGGGAGGTTCAGGTCAAAGCCCCGCTCAGAACCGTCCCGGGCCGCCGCCGGCCAAAGCCTCCGGTTTCGGCCCCGGAATTGCTTCGCTCAGCACCGAACGAAAGGACGGCTCAGCGGAAAATCCGTCGCGGCAGTAAACAACCGTCGGGCCTCTTTTTATCGCCACGATTCGGGAGTTGTTTTCTTGCGGCGTGCTTCGCCTCTCTCCTTTGACGGCACGCGCCTCACTGCGATAATCGCCCCAAAAAGCCCTAAGTGCTCTTAAGGCATGGAACCGGAACGCTCAAGCCACGTGAGTCACGCAACGATATTGCCGTGATCTTGCGGGCAGTTGAAATTCGATCCGCGTGACTGTTTCGATGGCTATTGAAGCACTCGGTTCCGCGAAAACGTGAGTATCGTGTTGGGCGGAGGGCGGTTATCCAGGGAATTCTCTTGCCGTCGTCAATTCCAAAGGGTAAGCTTTCGTCGGTACTTGTTGATGTTTACCGACACTATCTTACCCATGCCGAATTCCAAAAAAGACCGAATCCTGAAGCATCTGGCCACCAAGGGAATCCTGCGCCCCCAGGATCTTGATTCGCTTGGCATTTCCCGGGTTTACCTCAACAAACTGTTCAGCCAGGGCGTTGTCGAGCGTCGCGGTCGCGGACTGTATACCCTCCCAAACGGCACGCCCGACGAGTACCAAACGATCAAAGAAGCCTGTAGCCGAGTGCCACATGGGACCATTTGCCTTCTTTCGGCGCTGCGGTTCCATGATCTGACAACACAGTCCCCATTTGAAGTCTGGATGGCCATCGACGTAAAGGCCAGGCGTCCGCGACTGGATTCCACACCCATCCGCTTTGTTCGTTTCTCTGGCAGGGCTCTTACCTGGGGTGTTCAGAAAAAGCTGGTCAATGGGACGAACGTCCCGGTCTATTCGCCTGCCAAAACGGTCGTCGACTGTTTCAAGTACCGAAACAAAATCGGACTCGATGTTGCGATCGAGGCCCTGCGGGATTGCCGAAGGAAAAGAGCGGCCACCAACGACCAGATCTGGGAGGCCGCCAAAGTCTGCCGCATGACCAACGTAATGCGTCCCTATCTGGAGGCGGTTTCGTGACGCGAGAACAACCGGGACGGGCCAGACGGGCTGGACATGGCATCGGTTGCGAAAGAGCTGGCCGGATTTCTTTGGCCTCCCACAGTAGCTGTCCAATCTGCGGAAACTGGTCTTGCGGGAATTTTGGGCAGTTGATTATCACCATGGGATGGAACTGGATCAACTCAGGGCGAAAATTTCTTCGGGCAACGTCGATGCCGCGCAGATATTTGAGTTGCTGGTGA
>JBGSVU010000197.1:0-9952 GCA_041752775.1 Pirellulaceae bacterium
CAGCAAACAGCCCGTGAGGCAGTATATGCTGCCATTCGGCAACGGATCTCCGATTCCCCCTATGCCTATTATTTTGACCGGGTAACAGCGACCTTCGAAGGGGGAACTTTGCGACTGGCCGGCCGGGTTCCGACCTGGCACCTCAAACAGATACTTCAGGAAAAACTTAAGGGCGTCAAAGATGTCGAGGTGATCATCAACGATGTGAATGTCATCAGCCCGGCCTGGCTGGGTCGCGGAAGGCCACGATGAACGAATCCCGTACAGGATGCTGCACAGCTCCGTCGACAATCCGGGCAAATTCATGAACGATGTCCTGACCATTATCCTCGCGGGAGGTAAGGGTTCGCGACTGGAGCCGTTGACCTGCGAACGCAGCAAACCTTCCGTGCCATTTGGAGGGGCCTACCGGATCATTGATTTCACCCTTTCCAACTGTATTAACAGTGGATTGCGGCGAGTGATGGTCCTGACCCAGTACAAGGCCGCCAGCCTCGATCGCCATGTGGACGCCGGCTGGAATTTTCTCCACCGTGAACTGAACGAGTTCATCGAGACGGTGCCGCCGCAGCAACGCATCGATGAAAGCTGGTATCAGGGAACAGCCGACGCCGTTTACCAGAACATCTATACGCTCGAAGGCTACCAGCCGCAGTACGTGTTGATTCTGTCGGGCGACCACATCTACAAGATGGATTACCGGCCACTGCTGCAGCGCCATGTCGAATCGGGCGCAGCAGCCACGCTGGCCTGCGTGCCGATGGAACTGGAGCAGAGTCGCCACTTCGGCGTGATTCAGGTGGATGATCAGTGGCGGATACGGAAGTTCATCGAAAAGCCGGCCACAACCGATCCGATGCCCGATGACCCCCAGCGCTTTCTGGCGTCGATGGGCGTCTACGTCTTTGATGCGGCCTACCTCTACGAACTGTTGTGCCAGGACGCGGGAAATCCCGAAAGTTCCCACGATTTCGGGAAAGACATCCTCCCCTCCATCATCGACAAAGATCTTGTGCAGGCCTGGCCCTTCCGCGATGCGGAAACAGGCGCTACCTGCTACTGGCGTGATGTGGGAACCATTGAATCCTATTACGAGGCCAACATGGATCTGGTGGCCGTGAATCCGGAGTTGAATCTCTACGACCGGACGTGGCCGATTCACACTTGTCCCAAACCACTGCCGCCCTGCAAAACGGTCTTTACCGCGACGGAGGAACCCGGGCGGCGCGTCGGTGAAGTTCTGGGGAGCGTGGTGTGTGGAGGATCAGTCGTTTCCGGCGGTCGCGTCCAGCAATCGCTGTTGTCGTACAATGTGCGTGTGAACAGCTGGGCGGAGGTCACGGAATCCGTTTTGTTTGAAGGCGTCAGCATTGGTCGGAATGCGAAAGTCCGGCGGGCGATTATCGACAAGGGGGTGCACGTCCCGAGCGGCACACGGATTGGTTTCGATGCGGACGAAGACCGCGCCCGGGGATACTCGGTGGATTCCGGAATCGTCGTGGTTCCCAAAGCGGCCAGCCATTTCTAGCCGCCTTCTGACCGCTTTCTGGCCGCAGGCGCGTGCTCGCCCGGCTGCGGTGGCCGCGTCGATGGCGGCAGTTATGGGATTCGTGTGTTTCACTGGCACGACCTTTGCTCCCTTCCCCGGGAAAAGACTTTGTTCCAGAATCCTGGAGACCGTTCATGACCAGCGACGACAAAAATAACCTAACCGACGTGTCATCGGCAGAAGAAAATGGATCCGAAGCCGTTGTGGGCGTTTTTCCGTCGGCTGATGCAGCCCGGGCTGCCGTCGTCGAACTTCGCAACCAGAATTTTGAATTTGCCGAAATTGACCGTCAGCTGACTGGAGCTGCCGACGATGCCAGACAGGCCATTCGGGACCTGTTCTATCCGGATTCCAGCAGCCGGAATGTGGAACCATCCAATGTAGCCGCTGGAGTCGCCAAAGGCGCTGCAATTGGTGCCGCGTCGGGACTGCTCTTTATTGCAGTCCCGGTGATCAATGTGGTCGCTCCGATTGGAGGTATGCTGGGCGGTGCCCTGATCGGAGGTATGGCCGGAATCGACGAAGCCAACCGCCATTCGAGGTTACCTTCCATCACCGAGTATCGAAACATGATCTCAGCCGGAAAAGGACTTGTGATCCTGCATGGTGACGAGCAGTTCCGGATTCGCATCGGAAACGAACTCGCCGCCCAGAACGCCGAAGCGGTGTACCAGCATCCACCCGTGTTGCACGCTTTCAATCCGTCGAAGGGTGAGGTGACCCGTGAAGACGAAACCAGCAAGAGTGGGGAATCCGCCGAAGACCGTTCGTGACACGCCGCGCCTCCAGAATTCAGCGCAGTCATTGACGAATTAAACGATTGGCGCGTTAAACCTCGTTGTTTCGGATTGCAGCGAGGTCTGTCAGCCGTGTGAAAATCGACGGCGACCAGTTCGATTCGCTTTCATATCCTCTTGCCGCATCCCGCCCGATGCCGCCCATCGCCGGCAACACGGTATCCATCAGACTCAACAGCTCTGCCGTCCAGTTCGGCGCGAGGCGTGCGATGACGCTGGAAAAATTCAGTGCCCCGGCGATGACGACTTCGGGGTCACCGTTCTGCCCCGCGCGCAGAATTTTTCTGGCTGCAGAATCCGCGTTCATCGAAATCATCGGCAGGGAGTCGCCGATACTGAACCAGGCATACTCCTTGCGATGCTGTCCCTTGAACAGCGCATTCCGCGGGCTGCCCGTTCGCATCAGCCCCGGGCAAACGGTGGTGACCAGAATGTTCTCGTGCGCCAGTTCGGTTCGCAGTCCGGTCGACAGCCCCACCAGCGCAAACTTGCTGGCAGCGTAGGGCAGCATATGGGGCACTGCCCGCTGGCCACCAATCGAAGCAACATTTATGATTCGACCCCAACCCGACTGCCGCATGTGCGGCAGCACTGCCCGCACAGTGTTCAGCACGCCCCAGCAATGGGTGGCCATCGCGCGTTCAAAATCAGCGGTCGTCATCGCGTCAAACGGGCCGACTTCGATTACGCCCGCGTTGTTGATCAGCACATCGACACCGCTCATCCGCAGACTGATTCCGGCGACCATTGCGTTCACCGCATCGCGATCGCGTACATCACAGACGAAACCCAGAATCCGGGTGTGAGGGCTGGCGAGGCTTTCCAGTTCTGCTGCAGCCTGGTCGAGATCGCTGCGCGTCCGCGCACAGATCACAACGTTGGCTCCGGCCTGAACCAGCCGTCGCGCCAGGCAAAGCCCCAGCCCCCGCGACCCGCCGGTCACGAGAACATTCTTGCCTGCCCATTCGAACCAGCGAAAATGTCGCAACAGGGCACGGCCGGCCAGCGACGCCGCGACCCCGGCTCCTCCTGCGATCAACGCCGTTTTCAACAAATGGTTCATGGCCTTCTTTTCCACCAGGTTTCCCGCCGGACTAACGCGGGATGGCAACTGACTCGTTTGTTCAGTCCGCTCAGGGACCGCCGATGTCGTCCATATCCCGGAGTGTCTGCGCAAAACTGATTTCCATGCCGGATTCGTCCGGGTGATCGGCAATCAGCCTGACGGAGGGGTCGATCAGCTGCTCCAGCCAGTCGCCGAAGCGAACATTCGACGGACGGCTTTCAAACCGGGCAAACGCGTTCAAAAAGACTTCTTCGACAATGTCTGCCAGAAAAATGTCTGTCCCGATCCTCGCGTTGATGTCCGGGTAACGCTGCACCCAGCGTCCTGCCCGGCTGCGTATGTCCTCTTCGTAGGGGTACGTCGCCACGCGGAAGTCCTTGTAGTCTCCCTTTGAAACGGCCTCCTGGATTCGATCGGTGTCCGGTGCCCGACTGGCAACGACGGCGTGGTCGGTGTTTTGCACGTGGTGTTCAATTTCCGCTTCATTGCCCATGGACGCCTTGTAATGCTTGACCCGTTTGATCATCTTGCGCACGCAATGTTCGTAAACGGGTCGCCAGTGCTGACCGACGTCACCTGTCACGAGTGGTCGATCCGGCAACACGAGGGCCAGTTTGCATCGCGTTTCCTGACTGTTATTGAAATGCTGGAAATTGATATGGAGAATCGCGACCGGAAAATTGGCAATCACGGCTGTCAGCGTGTCCAGTTCCTGGACAATTTCCTCCCTGTCAGTATGACTTAACTGCAGGTTCCCGGCGTCAATGTCGTATTTCAGGTTTCCCGTCTGGTTGGGCCCAGCCATGGGTGGTTCCTGTCGGGTTAAGAACTGGGGTGAAATTGGGGAACGCCGCCAACCGTCGGCATCATCTCTGTCTGATGGCAGGTCGCTGCCACAAAGTCTGCTTCAAAGACACGTCGGTGGCCCCCGGCACCTGAGCGATCAGGAAAATGCCGGTAACAGCCACGTGTTTGGTGGCGGCGCTCAGGGCCGCAGCAATTCTCTTCTCCCGTTGCAGACGGCCGTCGACCTTCGGAATGCGAATGATGTGCCAGACCGAATGCCGAAAACCGCACGGACCAGCAGGTATTCCGATGCCGACTTTGTTGCCTGAATTTCATGGAAAATCGCGCCAATCCGCTGGCGGTTGTGCAGTGACGGGGAAAGAACCGGGCGAACGCCATGCCTGTTCGCAGCGAAAATCGCGATCCCTTCCGTTCTTTTCTTCCGGTCCATGTCCGGTCAGCCTGGTCCATTCGCGACCATCCGCTGCTTCATTGCGGTGTGGCAGACAGGCTCGAAGTCCATCTCCGGCTCGCAGGAACAGCTCCGGTTGTCCGGTTGCGGGAATTTCATTCTTCCGGCGGTGCCCTGAGTGACCTCAGGACCAGCAGAACGATCACGGCACCGATGATCGAGCCGATAAACCCGGCAGGCTGGATTCCTTCATTGGATCTGGCGAACAGCACATGAAAAATGGCGCCCACCGTGAACGATCCGGCGACACCGATCGCAATCGTCGCCAGGCATCCCGGCGGGTTCCGCGAGCCGGTCAGCCATTTGGCGATGCAGCCTGCAACCAGCCCGAAGAAACACCATCCGATCAGATTGCCCAGCATTTATGTTTCCCCCGATCCGCCTCATTCCTGAATTTGGAACGCCCGTCTTCAACCGGCTGCATCTGGCCAAATCGCCCGAAAAATTACCATCAACAGCCACCCCAACAAGACCAGTCCGGTTGCCGTCACCGCAAGTACGCCGATCACCAGCGGCCAGACGCTTCCCCGGTGCTTGCCCTCACGATAGTGCTGACGCATCAGTTTCACATTGCGGCTGTTGGCCCTGTAGAACAGGTCAAACAGATTGCCGAGAACCGGAATCGCCCCAACGACGGCATCCAGCAGGATGTTGATCAACATCCGCACCAGCAGCAACGGGCTGGCTCCCTGTCGCGCCATGGCAGCGACCAGGATGCCTGAGAATCCCAGGCTGACCGCATCTCCGAGGCCCGGCAACAGTCCCAACAAAAAGTCTGCGCCAAAACGGATGCGGGTTCCCGGAATGACAAATTGCGTATCCAGCAGATTTGCCCAGCGTTCATTCCACCCCAGTGAAGCCGGGGTTGGCTGGTCGCCGTTCTGCGCGGAGGAAGATTCCCGTGAGCTGATGGACGCATTCATTTGCCAGTCTTCTTTTTCCAGATCAAATCTTTTCCGGGGGCTCAACTGTCCCTGAAACTGGTAATGCAGACTCTCGTTCACCACGTTCAGTTGATAATGGGACAGACTGGTGATTGAATCAAAATCGTTTCCCCAGTCGTGCATTCGAACGAGGTCTTCGACAATGGCAGGGCTGGTCGGGAATATCGCATCGACGAAAATAGTCTCCGGACTCAGTGTCAGCCCGTCAAAGGGACCGCCGACCAGTTCGATTTCAGGCGGGGCCGCGTGGTTCGCCAGAAACTGCTTCACCTCGTCGGCTTTGGTTAGATTACGCATGGCGCTTACTGTGGACGGGTTTCAGGGAATGATGATTTGAAGTCACCGAATGCAAGTTGAACAAGGAGGCCCGCCTTTTTCAACATCCGCCCGTCCACACGGCAAATCCTGAGCCAAACCGGTGTTCGGCTGATTGTTTGCCGCAATGGGGGCGCGCGGCGATGCGCCTCAAACGGGTTTAAGTCGATACCCGTTGCCACCCCCGACCTTCAAACGACCAGACTGCTGTTGTTTCGACCGAAGGTCGCGCGATGTCTCCCCGGCGAACGGCATGAGAATTGCAATCTCTCCGGGGAGTGTGCATCCGGAGAGCGAGTGTTGTCCCGCACGCCTGTGACCCTGTCCATTGCTGCCAGTCCGCCAGGAGAAAACCATGTCGAAGAAACTGTCTGGAAAAAAAATTGCCTTTCTCGCAACCGACGGATTCGAACAGGTTGAATTGACCGAGCCGTGGAAAGCCGTCAAGGATGCCGGCGCTGAGGTCGAGTTGGTTTCGCTCAAATCGGGTCAGATTCAGGGCGTCCACCACGAAAAACAGGGTGACAAATTTGACGTCGACACTACGGTCGACCAGGCCGCGGCGCAGGATTACGACGGTCTGGTCCTGCCGGGCGGTGTTTTCAATCCGGATGCCTTGCGAGTCAACGAAAATGCGGTGGGATTCGTACGGGATTTCTTCCGGCAACAAAAACCCGTGGCCGCGATCTGTCATGGACCCTGGACACTGGTCGAAGCAGGAGTGGTGGACGGGCGGCGGATGACGTCATGGCCGAGTCTGAAAACGGATTTGAAAAACGCCGGCGCGGACTGGGTCGATGAAGAGTGTGTCTGTGACGCGGGGCTGGTCACCAGCCGGAATCCCGACGATTTGCCGGCCTTCTGCAGGAAAGCCGTCGAGGAATTTGCCGAAGGGAAACACGATGGACAAACTGGGGGTCGGGCCGTCCCGCGTGATCACACGCAAATATTGAAACAACTGAATGGTCCGGCCGAAAACGACTCGTAGGCAAAACGACCAGCAGGCCGACCAGCAGGCGTTTTGCCGACCCGCAACTGGCAGTCCGGCGAGTCGAGGGAGCAGCGGAAACAGCGACAGGGCAGGGTAACGGGCCGTGGGGCAAAGGGTGGCTCAGGTTCCGTCCGTTTCCTGGTAAGCGTTCACGGGTCGATGACACATTGTCCCTGTTTTAGGGGAGCGGACCCGTTTTTCAGCGGTTCTTGGGTGGCCTGATTGTTAGTAACCCGGCCGAGAAACGCGTCGGACCCCGGCGCGTGAACGACTACACTTCGTCCACATACAACCTGATTTTCTGCAGCAGTTCCCGCTGGTCAATCGGCTTGCTCAAATAGTCGTTGCAACCGCATTCGAGACAGCGGGCCATGTCGCCCTGCATCGCATCGGCGGTCAGGGCGATGACGGGACGGGAAAAATCCATCCGCCGCAACGCCCGGACGGTTTCGTAACCATCGAGGTTCGGCATTTGCATGTCCAGCAGGATCAGGTCGTAGGGTTCGCCCCGGCGGGCTGCCAAAGCAACCGCGTCCAGGGCCAGTTGGCCATCTTCGGCTTCCTCAACGATTGCGCCGGCCTGGGTCAGAATGTGCTTGGACAAAAATCGCACATCGCGGCGATCGTCGACGACCAGAATGCGGCAGTCCAGATGGATGTCCCCGGCGGGCCCCGGCTGTGACATGATTTTCCGTGCGTCTGCGGGCGGATGAACCATTTTGACATCTGCAATTTCACCGGTATCAATGCTCAGGGTAAACGTGCTCCCCTCGTCCGGTTGACTGTCGACATCAATCGATCCCCCCAGCATGGCAGCCAGCCGCGTACTGATGGCCAGTCCCAGCCCTGTGCCGCCGAATTCGCGGTTGACGCTGGAATCGCCCTGGCTGAAGGGTCGGAAGAGCCGCGACTGTTGGGTCCGGGTAATTCCAATTCCCGTATCGGAAATAACAAACTGCATTTGGCCGTTCCGGGAGGGATTGCCATTTTGCGATGTCGTCCGACTGCTTCTGGCCGTTTCAGGCGTTCGCCCCGCAGACGACGACTCCCCGTTCAGATGTTTGGCCGGAGCAGGCGCTGGCGGGTTCTCGCTATAACGCAATTCGACTTTTACACTTCCCTTTCTCGTAAACTTGATGGCGTTGCCGACGAGGTTGATCAGGATTTGCTTGAGCCGTTTTGCATCGCTTTCGATGAATTGCGGGATCTGACCGGGATAGATCACATCCAGGTCCAGTCCCTTTTCGCTGGCCCGCAGTTCCATGATGCTGCGGACGTCCTCGATGACCCGGACCGGATCGAACCGCCCCACGTCAATATCCAGTTTGCCCGCTTCGATCTTGGACAAATCGAGGATGTCGTCGATGATATCGAGCAGAAAGTTTCCGTTGCGGCGAATGGTAGACAGGTATCCCAGAGCTTCTTCGTCCTCGACCAGCCCGGACATCAGTTCGGCATATCCGAGGATCGATGTCATGGGTGTCCGGATTTCGTGCGACATGTTGGCGACGAAAGCACTTTTGGATTCACTGGCCTGCTGGGCGGCCAGCAACAGGTCGCGGACTTCATATTGCCGGGCGCGATCCCGCAGTTTGGCCTTCAAGGTACTGACCAGCAAACCAATCCGCAGGGGGCGTTCGATCAGGGTGACGTGACCGAGTGACAACAGGTCGGCGATCACGTGGGTGGAGTTTTCGTACTGGGCGAGCAGGACGAGGATGGGCACATCGGACCAGGAAGGTTGGTCATCGATGGCGCAGCGCAGGTGGACCCGGGCTTCTGCAGTCAGAAATTCCTGGGCGATCAGGACCACCCCGGCACCCTGGCGGATGCGCGTGATCACGTCAATTACCGAATTCAGGAACTCGACTGGGACGCCGTGTTCCCGCAGAATTTCGTCGCAGTACCTTGCGTCCTGGGGTGTGGGTGCCAACACCGTCACGAAATGACTGTCGTTGGGGTAAAGATGCTTTCTGCTGGCGGCCTGGTCGCTCATGTTGCTATCCACTCCGGTTCAACAGGTCGTCGTGGTTGCCCCTGAACGTGGGCGTTCCGCTCAGCACGCCGTGGAACTCGACCAGGGGTTTTCCGACTTCCACACCGTGCTCACCCAGGCTGAACTCGCGAATGGTCCGTTCGTGTTTGCCGGTCCGTTTCTTGATCATCGAAATGGCCTGGCGGATTTCGCCCCTGGTTTCGAAATACCGGAACAGCAGGACGTTGTCCGCCATATAGCTGGTATCCACGGGTGCTTTCATGGCTGTACCGAGCATGCCATGCTGGGCGGTGACCAGAAAAGAGACGATTCCGCGGCGGCCCAGCATCTGGAGAATGTCGTTCAGCTGGATCAGCAGAAACTGTTCGTGGGGCATCGAATTGAGGTAACCGTTCAGGCTGTCGATCGTAACGACCGTAACCCGTCGCCCTTCCGCATCGGGCTCGATGGCTTCGCGCACCTGCGAGGCGAACTCGGCGGGCGATGTTTCACCGGCAGAGAATTGGCGCAATTCAATGCGGCCGTCCCTGATATACTCGTCGACCCGGAATCCGAGGCTGCGACTGCGCTGCATAAAGGCGTGCTGGCTCTCCTCAAACTGGAAAAAGACGGCGCGCTCGCCGCGCTCGGCCGCCGCAACGGCGAACTGTGTCGCGGTCGAGGACTTTCCAACGCCCGCCGGACCGAGTAACAACGTGCTGGTACCTTCCATCAGTCCGCCACCCGTCAGGGAGTCGAGCTTTGCATTTCCGCTGCTGATGTTCTGGCCACTGGACTGCCACTGGACAGTCTCGATTTCCTTGCGGGGGTAGACCTGCATGCCGCCCTGTTTCAGCAGGACGTCGTGGGTGCCGCCGATGAAATTGCGTCCCCGGTGTTTGATAATTCTGAGGAAACGTCGTTCGGCGCCGTAGTGGTTGAGCGACTGCTCCAGGCGGATGACGCCGTGAGCGATGCTGTGCAGTTGCTGGTCGTTCGTGTCGGTCGCCAGGTCACCGCCCGATTTGTCATCCAGCATCAAAGTGGTGCAGTCGCG
>JBGSVU010000198.1:0-5121 GCA_041752775.1 Pirellulaceae bacterium
GATCCGGATCGACACCCGCGGCAGCCAGGTGGGCCAGGTCAACGGGTTGGCCGTGATCAAGGCCGGTCCGCTGACCTATGGTTTTCCCGCGCGGATCACGGCGACGATTGGCCCGGGTACGGCCGGGCTGATCAACATCGAAGGCCACGCGAAAATGAGCGGTTCGATTCACACCAAGGGCTTTTATATTCTTGGCGGGTTGTTGCGACACCTGTTGCAAACCAGCCATCCGCTGTCGTTCAGCGCCTCGATCACGTTCGAGCAGAGTTACGGAATGATCGATGGCGATTCTGCCAGTGGCGCCGAGATGGTTTGTCTGTTGAGTGCCCTGTCCGGAATTCCCGTCCGGCAAACACTCGCCATGACCGGAGCGATTGACCAGCATGGGCATGTCCAGGCGATTGGTGGCGTGAATGAAAAAATTGAAGGCTACTACGACGCCTGTCGCTACGCGGGTTTGACCGGCGACCAGGGGGTAATCATTCCCCAGTCCAATGCCGCCGACCTGATGTTGCGGCACGACGTTTTGAAAGCGTGCGAGGAAGGAAAGTTTCACGTTTACGCAGTTTCAAAAATCACCGAAGCCATTGAGCTGTTTACGGGAATTCCCTGCCAGCAGAACAGTGATGGTTCCTGGCCGCGGGGATCGGTGGTGGCGATCGCCCTGACGAAAGCCGAAGAGTTCTGGCAAAAGACGCTTGCTGCTCCGCAGCGACTGACCGCTCAACAGATGGCTGCGTCGGGCGCGGCCGTCGCGGTTTCGGTCACGGAGATGCCAGGTCCCAGCCCGGGTTGAACGGGCGGCCGGTTTTGAGGACCGGGGTTTCCGGTTTGCGACCGGTCCGACAGACCGCATTTGCGGCTTCCGGGGGTGCGTCCGGAATGGAACGTGGCTCCTGACAGCACGTTCGTTGCCAGCATTGGCGGCAGGGGGCTGGGGAAAGTTTTCCGATTATGGGGACTTTTCCACAAGATGCGTTCGGGTCGTTTCCGATGACTTTAACGATCTGACCGGTGGACTCGAACCGGGTCTGTGCCGCCATTTTGAAATTCCGCAAGGATCCCCCATGTTACTGAAATCATTTGTCCGTTTTTCAGCTGCCTGTACGGCACTGATGGCTGTTGCCTGGATCTCGCCGGATTCGGTGCAGGCCCAAACCGGATTTCGTTATCCGTCGGCGCAAAACAATCCTCAATCGATTCCGGTCGCCAGTCCGGTTTCGGTTCCCACGCCCGCCCAGGCTGCCGGTTCCTACGGCCCGGCATCGATCCCACATGCGGTTGGCAGTGGAGTCCCCGGCGCGAAGGTTCAGGACTATCGCGTGATCCCGGCTGGCCATACGGACCAGAACGGATTGCGTGTTGCATCACCGGTACCACCGCCACAAAATCAGCAACAACTGGTCCGGCAAAACCAGATGGCCCGTGCGGGGCAGTTGCCACAGCGCCGCACAGGTGTCGCTCCTGCAGCCTATACGGCTGGTCCCCGTGCCCGGAATGCCCAGCTGATTTCCGAAATGCCACTGTCGCCCTCGGCTCCGGTTGTCGATCCGGGCATGAGCTACGGGGCAGCGCTGCCCGCGGGCCAGGGATATGTCGAAGCTTACACGCCGGGCAACTTCGTTGAAGAGGGATACGGCGGCGGTTGCGACGACTGCGGCGGAAGCGACCTCTGTTTGGGCGGCAGTTGTGGAATGGCCTGTGATCGCGGCGGATGTCCCCCCGGTTTGATTGGCGAGTGCTGGTTGGCCGGGCTGGGTGGTTTGCTGTATCGCGCGGATTATTTCACGGGAGCCCAGTCCTGGGATTCACCCGTTTTCGACAACTCACAGAATTCGGACTACAACGGCGGGTCGGGCTTTTACGCGGGAACCAACCTCGGTTTGCCGCTGTGCCGGCTGACCTGTGGGCTGGTTTCGGGCCAGGTCGGCGTTCGGGCGACACTCAGTGAAATCAGCGGCAGCCCGAACATCAGCCAGATTTTTGCGACAGGAGGATTCTATCGCCGGGTCGATTACGGGCTGCAGTTTGGCGCCGTGGTGGATTACCTTCAGGAAGACGTACTGTTCAACGCCCAGGTGATGCAGGTTCGGGGCGATATCGGCTGGGTGTACGACGGTGGAAACACGCTCGGCTTTCGTTTTGCGAAAGGCATCCAGGACGAACAGGTACCGGACATTGTTCCGGGAGCGGGTGCCGCCCAGTTCCGGTTGCAGACTTTGGACAACTATCGGGTCTATTATCGAACCAGTTGTGTTGCGGGTGGTTACTCCGACCTGTATCTCGGATGGACCGATGATTCACACATTCTGGGCGGTATCGATGTGGACATGCCGATTACCGAACGTGTGGCACTGCAGGCCGGCACGACTTACGCGCTGCCGACGGCCAACGCCAATCTGTTGGGCGGCAATGCCAACGATGCCTGGAACCTGTACGTCGGATTTGTGTTCCGTCCGCAGGGTCGCTGCTGGTATCAGAGCTATGACCGGCCGATTTTGCCTGTCGCCGACAATGGATCGATGATCCTGCGTCGCGGTTTCTGACTGGTTTGAACCTGAAAAAACAGACAGCCCGGCCGCGAATTGGCCGGGTTTTTTTATGCGCGGCGGCATTTTTGAATCGGTATTCAGCAAAAATTCACATTGCCAGCGGGTGAAAACCGGTGGGCCCACCCTGCAGGTCTGATACACTGCACTTTGGCAAACTTTGGCAAACAGGCCGGCTGGTTTTCGGAAACGACAGCACAGGAATTACACACCACAAGGATTTCAAACAATGCATCCGCTGGTTTCTGGACTGATGCACGGACTGGAGAAAAACCACAACTATGCAATCGCGCTGGTCGCCGATCTGGATGAAAACCAGATGGTCGCCCAGCCCGCCATGGACTTGCCCAAACCGTTGAACCACCCGGCGTGGATCCTCAGCCATCTGAAAACCTACCGTCCGATTGTCGCCTCGCTGATCCGGGGCGAAACATTTGACGATCCGCTCGATCATCCGTATGGCATGAAGTCCTCACCGGCGCAGGACCGGAACCAGTACGACACCAAAGCGTCGATCATTACGGAACTGGAACAGGGACGGGGTGAAATCGAAGAGGCGCTGCATTCGGCGAATGATTCAGCGTGGGCGGCGGAAGTCAGTTTGCCGCGATGGCGTGCCCGCTGGAATTGCGTGGCGATGGGAGTTCCGTTTCTGATGCTCAATCATGAAAACATGCATTTGGGGCAGCTCAGCGCCTGGCGCCGCGCGATGGGCCTGCCGCCCGTTCAGGGATAGCCCGGTATGCCTGGGCATAGCCTGCGTCCCAAGGGCATGGACTGCGCCCCTCTCTGAAGTAGGGGCAAGCAAAGTAGCAAGGTCATCCTCCACCGTGGTGGGCAAACCACGGTGGGGGACCACCGTGCTACTATTATTTTTGCTGGTGTGGATATCAGTTTGGTGCCACTCCCCGCGGCGGAGACGAACTGGAGATGTGGGGGTTTCTGGACAGGCTCCAGCTCCACTCTCTCAGGGCGCAGGTTTTCCGGAATCGGAACGCGCGGTGCTGCGGTCGGGGCGATAACCCTGGCCGCCCTGGAATCGTCCCTGTTTCTTTTTTCCTTTTCGTTTCTTTCCGGGATCCGGCGTTGAATTGCCGTCGCCGGATGCGGGTTTGCCGCCGGAATTTTTGTTACCGGACTTGATCGTGTGCACGTAGTCGCCACGGAACCGGTCATTGGCTTTTCGCTGC
The DNA here is from genome assembly GCA_041752775.1 of Pirellulaceae bacterium. GTDB lineage: Bacteria > Planctomycetota > Planctomycetia > Pirellulales > Pirellulaceae > BJ22. The sequence goes on from JBGSVU010000198.1 coordinate 3,740, forward strand.
CGTGCCGCACGGGCTTCTTTGGGCGGACTGGAGGGAATCAGACAGTCGCAGCCCTCGCCGATCAGTTCCGTCCGCCCCGCCATCCGCAGTGCAGTGTGGACTTCGAACCAGTTTTCCGGCTTGAAAAACTGCATCAGCGCACGCTGCAGTTTCCGGTCTTTCAGGTCCCGCGCAATGTAAACCGGTTTTTTCGAAAATGGATCGATGCCGGTGTAATACATGCAGGTCGCCACATCGAGCGGTGCGGGAATGAAATCCTGCACCTGGTCGGGACGGTATCCGTTTCGTTTCAGAAACACGGCCAGCTCGATCATGGAATTCAGGTCGCTGCCTGGATGCGTCGAGATAAAGTAGGGCACAAGGTGCTGTTTTTTTCCGGCCCGTTCCGACTGCCGGGTGAACTGTTCCGAGAAACTTGCGAACTCCTCAATCGATGGCTTGCGCATGTTGTTCAACACATCATTGCTGGCATGTTCCGGCGCGACTTTCAGCAAACCGCCGACGTGGTGCTGGACCAGTTCACTCATGTATTCCGGTGAACGATGCGCCAAATCCATGCGGATCCCGCTGGCCACAAGAACTTTCCGGACGCCCGGCACTGCGCGGGACTCGCGCATCAACTGGATCAGCGGTCCGTGATCGGTACCCAGCAGTTTGCAGATGGTGGGATGGACGCAGGACTGGCGGCGGCATTTCGCTTCGACTTCCGGCCGCGTGCAGCGCATCTGGTACATGTTCGCGGTCGGACCACCGATGTCGCTGACAATTCCGCGGAATTCCGGATCGGCACCCATCCGCCCGATTTCGCCGACGATCGACTGGCGGCTGCGGGACTGGATGATGCGGCCCTGATGAGCCGTGATCGAACAAAAGGTGCAGCCGCCGAAACAGCCCCGCATGATCGTGACGGAATCGCGAATGGTCTGAAAAGCCGGGATCGGTGCGGTGTAGGAGGGGTGCGCCCGCCGGGTGTAAGGCAAGTCGTAGATGCGGTCCATCGCGACTTCGCTGATCGGAAAGGAGGGCTCGGTGGCGACGACGGCCTGGCGATCGTGTCTCTGAACAAGCTTCCGCGCGTTGTAGGGATTTGTTTCGTTGTGAATGATCCGGGTGGCTTCGGCGAAAGCGGTTTTGTCGTCGCGAACCCGTTCAAACGACGGCAACTCGAGCGCCTCACCGGGAACGGCTTCACTGGCACCGAGAGCATAGGCAACGCCGCGCATGTTCCGCAGATCGCGCACGGTTTCGCCGGCATTGAGTCGCTGGGCGATTTCGACAATGGAGTTTTCCCCCATGCCATAAACCAGCAAATCGGCTTTGCAGTCCAGCAGAATCGAACGACGGACTTTGTCGCTCCAGTAGTCGTAATGGGCCAGCCGCCG
>JBGSVU010000199.1:0-6829 GCA_041752775.1 Pirellulaceae bacterium
CCAGATTTTTTTTGGCGGCATCAACGTCTGGCTGCAACAGAAAATCCCGCTGTTCCGCTGGCTGCCCCAGTTCGCCGACCGTTTCCTCGACAATCCCGGGCTGATTCGTCGCGTCACGCGCCGGGCGATCGAAACGGACGCGCGGTTTCTCGACCAGATGGCCGTGTCGATGTTGCGGGGAACTGCCGGCAATCAGCGGAAGGAAGTCCGCCGCCTGGTCCGCTGGATTGTTCGCGAGGCCCGCCCCGATGCCATCGTCGTTTCCAACATTCTGATCGCGGCGTTCGTTCTGGAACTGAAACGGCAGAGCAGCATTCCGGTGGCGGTCATGCTGCAGGGTGATGACGTGTTTCTGCATCAGCTGTCCCCCCCGGCGCGGGCTACCTGTCTGGAAGAAATCCGGAAGATTTTTGCCGGCGTCGACCTGTTTGTGACCCACAGCACCGACTACCGGCAGTACATCAGCGGATTTCTGGGCCTCGATCCGGCACGGATATCAATTTCGCCTCTGGGGCTGAACCTGGCCGATTACCGCCGGGAGCCGCTCGCAGAAAACCCGACTGCGGCGCCGACTATTGGTTACCTCGCGCGACTGGCGCCGGAAAAGGGGCTGCACCGGCTGGTCGATGCATTTATCGAACTGAAAAAACAGCCTCGGCATGCGGCGCTGAAACTGCGTGTGGCCGGATGGTTGTCACCGGAAAACATCGATTATGCCAACCAGCAATGGCAGCGTCTGCGTGCCGCAGGTCTGGGCGAACATTTCGAATACGCGGGGGTGCTGGAGCGCGAGGCCAAACTGGAATTTCTGCGCGGACTGACATTGCTCTCGGTCCCTGCTGTCCAGCGCGAACCGAAGGGCTTGTTTGTGCTGGAGTCCCTCGCATCAGGAGTGCCGGTCGTGTTGCCCGACCATGGTGCCTTTCCGGAAATTCTGGCCGAAACGGGCGGTGGAGCCCTTTTCGCAAACGACAACCACGACGATTTTGTCCGGCGTCTGGACGAACTGCTGCTGGATTCCGGCCGGACTCGCGCGTTGGGGATGAGCGGGCGTGAAAGGGTTTTCGCTCTGCGAACCGTGGAACGGGCCGCGGCCAGCCTGAACACCCATCTCGTCGCCATGGTCGATTCCGCGAACACCTCCAATTCATCGGGGAATTCCTGAGCATGTCTGATTCGAATTCCCAAAAGTCGTTGCAACGTGGAAAAATCTGGCCTTTGCTTTTGGCCCTCGCCTTCACGACATGGTTCGCCTGGTACAGTGTGGTCCACTGTTGCGGACCCGCAGTCGTTCCTGACGGTCTCGATTCCCGGCTGGTTCCATCGGCAGAGCGTGCCCTGAAGACCGTGAAAATCATGGCTGGATCGGGCAAACCGCATCCGGCTGATTCGATGGAAAATGAACGCATCTTTCTGGCTTTGCTGGAGCTGGTCGAATCGCTGGGCCTGCAACCACAAACCCAGTTCACCTCGCACGAGGGTCGCCAGCGGAACGACGGCCAGCGGATCGCACTGAAAAACATCTGGTTTCGCATCGACGCGGATGACCCGGTTGAGGACCCGATGTTGTTGATGCTGGTTTCGCATCACGATTCGACACCGTACGGACCGGGTGCCGCGGATGCTGCCAGCGGTGTGTCGGCGCTGCTGGAGACGGCGCGGCTGATGCTGCAGACGCCGGGTCGCCATCACGACGTGCTGTTTCTGATTACCGACGGCGAGGAGTTTGGTTTGCTGGGGGCCGACAGGTTTTTGCAGGAACACCCCCTCGCGAAAGAGATCGACTTGTGCATCAATCTCGAGGCCCGGGGGACCAGTGGTCCCAGCCTGATGTTTCAACTCAGCCGGGACAGTTCGGACCTGGTCGGGTTGATGTCAAAGAATCTGCAGCGACCTCACACGGGATCTCTGTTTGATGCCGTCTATCGCCAGTTGCCCAACGACACGGATTTTACGCTGTTCGCGAGGGCAGGCATTCGCGGCTTCAATTTTGCCTTTATTGGCGACGCCGTTCATTACCACACGACTGATGATTCTCCTGACAATCTGGATCAGCGCAGTCTTCAGCACCACTGCGACAATGTCTGGCAACTGGCGCGGGCCATTGCGCTGAAGCCCGGTCGCCTCGCCGGCGGTGAAGAAGCGGTCTGGTTCGACGTGATTGGCCAGTGGATTGTCTGGTGGCCCGTCCGCTGGAACTGGCCGGTGGCCATCGTCGGGCTTGGCGTGTTGCAGGTGGGATGGTTCCTGTCCGCCCGTTCGGTGCGGCGCGAACCCGTTGTGAATCGTGCGGATTCGACCGGAGAAGCGCCGACTGGCCGGACCAGAATTTTGTGGTGTGCGGGTGGGACGGTTGTGATGGGGGTGGCCGCGCTGGCGATGGCCGTGGGAGCTGAGCATTTGTTACGGCTGGACGACAGGTTGCGGACGCCGTGGCCGGGTGACGAAACGGCGGCGATGATTCTGGTGGGGGTTTTTGCGGCGACACTGGCGACGATGGCCCTGGTTGGGGGAATGTGGCAGGGCCGCGGCGAAGTTTCACGGCAATTGCCGGGGTGGTTGAATCTGCTGGGAATTTTCTGGGGTATTCTGTTTTGTCTGGCAGCGGCCGGGTTGCCGGGAGCAGGTTATCTGTTTGCGGTGCCTCTGGTTGCGGTGGCTGTTGTGATCAGTTTGTCCCGGTTTGAGATGGCAGGTGGTGTCGCGGCGATGGTGCCGGCGGCTGCAGCCAGTCTGGTATGGCTGTGGCTGGTACCGTCGCTGTATATGGCGATTGGGTTTCGCTGGCCGCTGGTCTGGCCAGTCATCCTGGTTTGTTTCGGGATGAATCTGGTGCCGCCGCTGATGTTGGCGGGGACCCGGCAGCTGATGGTGGTGGCTGGCACGGCCGCTGTCGTATCGGCCGGCGGTTTTTTTGGCGCGATTATGAGTTTGCCTGGAAAATGAAAAAACAAACCTGGGGAAAGCGGGAGAATGAATTCTGAACGGGGTTCTGGCAGAAACCCTGCCAACAGTGAGGGAAGGCGTCTGAAGGACCCCGCGCGGAAACCGCTGGCTGCGTGGCGGGAGTGGTTGTACACGGTGATTTTCGAGGCCGACACCCGGCTGGGGCTGGCGTTTGACCTGTTCCTGCTGCTGGCGATTTTGGGCAGTACAGCGATTGCGTGTCTGGAAACAGTCGAGAGCGTCCGTCCCCGGTGGAGTGAGACGTTACTGAAAGCCGAATGGTTTTTCACGATTCTGTTCACGCTGGAATATTTTTTGCGTGTTGTTTGTGTGCGCCGTCCGCTGCGGTACATTTTCAGTTTTTATGGCATTATAGACTTGCTGGGTTGTTTGCCTGGCCTGCTGCTGATGCTGGGTGGGGCGCGGTCCTCGTTTGCGGTGCTGCGACTGTTCCGGCTGGTTCGGGTTTTTCGTTTGCTGCGGCTGGGCTGGTTCGTCAATGAAGCGGATGAACTGGGGAGCGCGATCTGGCGTTCACGGGCCAAAGTGGTGGTTTTTCTGACCGTTGTATTTGTCTGTGTCACGGTTGCCGGAACGGTGATGTACGAACTGGAACATGCCAATCGCAAGCAGTTCAGTTCGATTCCGGCAGCGATATACTGGGCGACTGTGACGATGACGACAGTGGGCTATGGTGACATTGTTCCCAAATCGGTGGCAGGAAAGTTTCTGTCGGTGTTGCTGATTGTGACGGGTTACAGCCTGATCATTGTGCCAACCGGATTTGTTTCGGCGGAACTGGCCAAACAGCGCCGGGTTCCCGACTCAACGCAGGTCTGTCACGGCTGTATGCGCGAAGGCCACGAGCAGGATGCCTTGTATTGCCGCTTTTGTGGTGACAAACTGTAGGCAATGGTTTGAGTATTGTTCCCGCGGCAAAAACGGTGATTCAAAGCGGTTTTTCAGAAGGTTTTATGTCCAGCGCGATTGAATTGATCAATGTCTCCAAGCGGTTTGGCCGGAATCTGGCCGTGGACTCGCTGGATCTCGTCGTTCCCGAAGGCTCGATTTATGGGTTTATCGGCCCCAACGGCAGCGGCAAAACGACGACGCTGCGGATGATCCTCCGGATTTTCCAGCCCGACCAGGGGAACGTTGTTGTCTTGGGCCAGTCCAATGGCCAGGTGGCTGACGACCGGCTGGGGTACCTGCCCGAGGAGCGAGGTTTGTACAAACGGATGCGGGTTCGCGACATCCTGGCCTATTATGCGAGGCTGAAAGGCCTGCGGGACTGTCGTCGCGAGATCGACCAGTGGCTGGTCCGTCTGGGCGCCGTGGACTGGGCCGAAAGGCGCATCGATGCACTCTCCAAGGGGATGGCGCAGAAAGTCCAGTTTATTGCGGCGGTCGTCGCCCGGCCGAAACTGGTCATTCTGGACGAGCCCTTCAGTGGGCTGGACCCGGTCAACATGGAATCTCTGCGGGAAGCAGTATTGCAGCTGCGACGCGACGGTACGACAGTGGTGTTTTCGACTCACGACATGGATATGGCCGAAGAGATGTGCGATACCATCTTCATGATTTTTCGCGGCAAAAAAGTCCTCGACGGCACACTCGACTCCATCCAGTCGCAATACGCAGCGAACAGGATACGGGTCCGTTTTGACCGCGAAGGGGACTGGTTGTCGACGCTGCCTGGGGTCAGCGACCTTCGGGCGACCGATGGCGGATTTGAATTCGGAATCGCCGATGCGAATCAGTTGCAACCTGTTCTGGGACGGCTGGCCGGAACAGGCGCGTTGACGCATTTCGAAATCGTCAAACCGTCCCTGCACGACATTTTTGTCCGGATCGCTGCGCCCGAAAAATTTTCTGCGGAAAATGGAAGTCCCCTTCAAAACGTTCCGGATCGGCCTGCAGCCCGTTAAAAGCCTGTCACCCCAGTGTTCGGAACTGCTTCGCCTGTTCAGCGGTCCGATCCCAAAGTGGACAACCCACCCGTAAACTCCAGCCTGCCCCAAACTGCCCCCTGCGGATGAAACTCGCATGAAAAAAATAGCCGTCATCGCCGTTCGGGAATACCGCGCGATGGTCCAGACCAAGGCCTTTCTCGTTTCGCTGATCATGATGCCGATTCTGATGCTCGGCTCACTGGCAGCCGTGGAACTGCTGAAAAACGCTGGCGAAATCGAAGAGCGCAAGATCGTCGTGCTCGATCCCGACAACCGTTTTTTCGACGAACTGGCCCGGCTGGCAGAAGCCGGCAACGCTGCCGTCCAGGCCCGGGAAGCCGAGCGAACCAGCAAGTCGGGCGATTCCAAATCCACCGAAGAGAATGGTGGCATCCCGCAGATGGCGCGGGGCGAACTGATTTTTCTGGAAAAGTACAACAGCAGTTCCGGCCAGAATGTGACCGACGAAGTCCGGGTCGAGTTGTCGCAACGGGTCCGCGACGGCGATTTGTATGCTTTTGTCGAAATCCCCGCTCCCGCAGAGGAGGCGGCACTGGCTCCCGAAGCGGTTCTGTTTTATGCCCAGGATTCCAGTTTGTCGGACTCGCTGGAATGGCTGGACCGAACGCTGAACGAAATGGTCAAGACGCGACGGCTGGAGGCCAGCAACATCGATCCGGCAACGGTCGCACTGGCCAGTCGCCGGGTGCCGGTCAAGGCCATGGGATTGATGGAACGCGATTCGTCCGGCACCGTGATCCCCGCGGTGGAGCAGAACCAGATGCTGAAGATTTTTCTGCCCTTCGGTGCCATGATGTTCATGTTCATGGTCATCTTCATGTCGTCCCAGCCAATGCTGGAGAGCGTGCTGGAAGAAAAATCGCAGCGGATCGCCGAAGTCCTGCTGGGATCGGCCAGCCCTTTTCAGCTGATGGCCGGGAAACTGGTCGGTACCGTCGGCGGATCGATGACCGTGCTGCTGATTTATCTCGCCGGCGTTCTGATCGTGGCCCAGAGGGTTTCGTTTCTGAACACCTTGCCGCTGAATATTGTGCCGTGGTTCATCGTGTTCCAGATTCTGGGCGTGCTTTTTTTCGCAGCCATCTTTATGGCGGTCGGTTCCAGTGTGAACCAGCTGAAGGAAGCCCAGTCGATGCTGATGCCGGTGTGGATGATGATGATGGCTCCGATGTTTGTCTGGATTCTGATTCTGCGCTCACCCAACGGAGCCCTCGCCAAATGGTTGTCACTGTTTCCGCCTGCGACGCCGACCACGATGGTGATGCGGCTGGCAACAGGCGTGAACATTCCGCTTTGGCAACTGGTGCTCGGTGTGGTTTTGCTGGCCGGATCGACGGTGGTTGTGGTCTTCCTCGCTGGCCGGATCTTTCGCGCCGGCATTCTGTGGCAGGGTAAAACACCCAAGTTCACCGAAATCCTGCGCTGGGCCATTTCAGGATAAAAAATTTGGAGGAGCGAGATGGATTCCAGTCAAATCGCACCGGCCCAGTTCATCGGCCGGATCGAAATCGCAAAGAACTGGCTGCCGCGATACACCGGCATGCCCCTGAAGGAATTTGGCGAGTATGTGCTGCTGACCAATTTCCACAACTATGTCACGAAGTTCTGTGAAAAATTCTCCTGCCCGCTGTATGGCGAAGGCAAACCGATGCAGGCCGCTACCAACAGCAAAGGCCTGACGATTATCAACTTTGGAATCGGTTCCGCCAACGCCGCGACCATCATGGACCTGTTGCTGGCCGTGATGCCCAAAGGTGTGCTATTCCTGGGAAAATGCGGCGGACTGAAGAGCAGCACCGAACTGGGACACCTGATCCTGCCCATCGCAGCGATCCGCGGTGAGGGCACAAGCCTGGATTATTTTCCGCCCGAAGTGCCGGCGTTGCCCAGCTTCAAATTGCACAAATTCG
>JBGSVU010000200.1:0-3488 GCA_041752775.1 Pirellulaceae bacterium
CGGCCTGTTCCACAAGTTTCAGCTGGATCCGCGCCGACTCAATTTCGATTTCGAGGGTCCGTGTTTCCAGTTGCAGCAGGATTTGTCCGCGCGGACGTTCATTTTCAGCAGTCGGCGTTTCCGGCGATCCGGCCGCTGGAACAGTGCCATTCAGTTCCGGTCCCTCAACCGCCTGACCCTGCTCAAAATTCAGGCTCGCCACGCGGCCATCGACCGCCGAACCGACCAGCGACTGGCGGACGGCTTCCACGCTGCCCACGAACGACTGCTGGTCGGAAAAACTGTGGCGAAAAACCTGCCCGGTCACGACGAGGTTTTTCTGGGCCGGGGGCTGGGCCCATCCAGCCGCGCACCACAACACCATCGTCATCCAGCAAAAGACCATGCGTACCGCGCGACTGGCGGCCATGTCTGTAAAACTTCGGATTTGCATCGAAAACGGACTCGGGTTTTTTCCGGGGTGAAAGGGAAAACGGAGCGGCATCCTGTAGCAGCGCCAGTTCCATCATAGACGCCCCACACCGGTTTGCATCGTCCGCGGTTCTATTTCCCGTCTTCCGGAAAACCTCCGGCATCTTGTCGAGCAGTTTGATATTGTGCGGACTGCTCCAGGGTTCATCGTGGTGGAACTGGTCGTACAAATTCTGCTGCCCCAGACAAGTCCAAATCCGGACTGGCCAACTGAGCGGCGGTGGTAAGCGTCCACCCATTTTACCGCACAGCCGAAAGGCGTCACAATCCAGGCGGTACCCAAAAAGCTGACACCCTTCTCCTGTTCAGTCGCGATCCATCTGGTCGAGATTGCCCGACCGGCGGATGGCCCACATCAGGCGGAATCCCATCAGAATCGAGACGATGCATCCGGTCAAACCCAGCAGCGACAGGTCGTGAATACCCCACGGCCCCTGGCCGGCGAGCCAGAGCGGAGGGACCTTGTAGGACAGCATCAGTGACGACCCCATGAACAGCGAACTGGTGATCATGCCCACCACCAGCCGGTTGACGGTCGGACCGAGGCGACGGTGATCGAGGTGAATGTCGAATTTTCCGCGCTGCACCTGCTCCAGAATGCTGGTCAGGCGACTGGGCAGGCGATCGGCCAGTCGTTCCATCTGCAGATACCAGCGGTTCATTTTTCGCATCTGCCGCGCCGGATTCATCCGCCGCAGCATCATGGTCCGCTGCCACGGTCGCATGATCTCCATCAGACTGAACTGGGGTGAAAGCTTTTTGCCGGTCCCCTCCAGCGTCACGAGGACCTTGATCAGCAGGGAAGCTTCGCTGGGCAGCGTGATGTTGTATTCCCGCACGAGGCTCATGAATTCGTTCAGGGCACCGCTCATGTCAAAATGGGCAGCCGTCTGAGTCGAATATTGCGCGACAAAATCGGCGATTTCACTCGAAAAAGCATCTTCATCCAGATCATTTGGACAATTTCCAACCCGCTGAATGATGGAAACCAGCAGGCTCGAATCCTGGCTGACCATCGCCATCAGCATCGATTCGATGTCCTCGCGCAACCGCTCACCGATTCGTCCCACCTGGCCGAAATCCAGCAGTCCGATGACGTCACCAGGCAGAACAACAATATTGCCCGGATGGGGATCGGCGTGGTAAACGCCGTAAGTGAAGATCATTTTCAGGTACAGGTTCGCTCCGCGCGTTGCCAGCCGCTGGCAATCCGTGGCGGCATCACCCGCGGATTCAATTTCCGCCAGTTTGACTCCGTCCATGCGGGACATCGTCAACATTCTCGGCGAACAGTGGCTGTCGACCGGTTCGGGGATGGCCACCGATTTATTCGAGCGGAACTTGCGGCGGAACAGCAGCAGGTTGCGCTGCTCGCGCGAGAAATCGAGTTCGCGCAGCATCAGCCTCGACATGTCCGCAACAATGCGTTTGGGCTGGTAGTTTCTGAAATCGTCCATGCGGGAGGCGATCGTCGCCAGCCCCGCGAGGATGTCGAGATCGGTCTCGATTTTTTTTTCAATTCCGGCGTGCCGGATTTTGACCACAACCTCGCGACCGTCATGCAAGGTGGCCCGGTGGACCTGGCCAATCGAGGCCGAAGCAATGGGCGTTTCTTCGAAGGTTGCAAAGACTTCCTCCAGCGGTTTTTGCTGGTCGGTTTCGATGATTTCGCGGATGGCAGCCGGTGAATCCTGGGGTGTGTCGGTCTGCAGGCGGGTCAGTTCCACAGCCAGTTCCGGGCCAACCAGATCCGGGCGCGTGCTGAGCAGCTGGCCCAGTTTGATGAAGGTCGGACCCAGTTCAGCGAGGGCCATCCGGATTCGCGCCGCCGTCGTCAGCCGCGCGATGGCTTCTCCGGCCGGAGCGCGCAGGTGATCCTTGACAAAATCGATGTTGGTGCGACTCAACCAGTCCGCCAGCCCGTACCGCGAGAGGACACCGAGGATCTCGGCCCAGCGCCGCAGGTTGCGGTAGATCTGCGGGATGGCACCGATCGAGCGGCGGACGGGATTACTCACAGTCGGGATCCTGCGGGCCGGAAGGAAACTTGCCTGATTCGCCCACCGCGGTGGCAAAAGCGATGGCCGTGGTCGCGGTATGGGAAATGCTGACGAGAATTTCAGCGATCCCCTGTTCGTGCGAGATCAGCGCGGCGGCACCATGCAGCCGGACTCGGGGACGCCCCCCGGCAGCGTGAAAAATTTCCAGGTCGGTCCACTGGATACCGCGGGCCCACCCGGTGCCGAGCGCTTTCAGAATTGCTTCCTTGGCGGCCCAGCGTCCGGCGAAATGGGGCACGGACGCCCGGTGCCGCGAGCAGTAGACAATTTCGTTGCCGGTGAAGACTTTTTTCAGAAACACGTCGCCATGTTTTTCGATCATCTGCGCGATCCGTGCACAGTCGCAAATGTCGGTTCCGATTCCAATGACGTTCAATACCCGATTCCTGTTTGCGACCGGCCCAAAAAATGCCTGATACCCATGCCTGTTATTCTACCGTCACACTCTTGGCGAGGTTTCTCGGTTTGTCGACATCGCAGCCGCGCAGGACCGCGACGTGGTAGGCCAGCAGCTGCAGGGGGATAATCGAGACGATCGGCTGCAGAAATTCCTCGATTGCGGGAATGAAAATTACGTCGTCCGCGACTTTTTCGATGCGGTCGTCGCCTTCCTGGGCGATGGCGATGACCGGACCGCCGCGAGCCTTGATTTCTTCGACATTGTTCATGACTTTGTCGTAGATAAAACCGCGGGGCATCACAAACACACTGGGGGTGTGCTGGTCGACGAGCGCGATCGGACCATGTTTCATTTCCGCGGCCGGATAGCCTTCGGCGTGCACATAACTGATCTCTTTCAGTTTGAGCGCCCCCTCCAGCGCCGTCGGGAAATTGTAATGGCGGCCAAGGTACAGGTAATTGTTGCAATCGGCATATTTCCGCGCGATTTCGGCCACCCGGTCGTGGGTTTTCAGGGCTTCGGCGACCACCACGGGTACCCGGCGGATCTTGGCAATC
>JBGSVU010000201.1:0-13208 GCA_041752775.1 Pirellulaceae bacterium
CCCGCAGTCACGAAATTGCCAGGTTGTTTCTGCCCGTTCATGTTACCGCCAGTTTTGCTGCTTCCGCACGCAGTTTCAACTCGGCATCCCATCCTTCCTGCCGCACCCGCAAATCAATGTAGGACAGGAACCGGATTACGCCAGAAACGCCCACAGTTGTCCACAACGCCACGACCCAGAACAGTTGCCGCGCCCAAGTGTTCCCACCGAGGCCCAACCCCAGCGTCTGGTCCAAAAACATTAACATCGCATATACCGACAGCGTCAGGGCACCCAAAATCACCGCCCCCGCCATCGATCGTCCCAAAATCATGTTGCTCGCAAAAGTGTGCAGGTTTTTGCTTCGGCGGGAATAGGACACGCGGCTGCCCGGATCCACTGCCGCCGCATGCCGAGCACTTCGCACTGCCACATCCGCGGGAACCCGAACCGGTGTCCGCTCCAGCAACATGATCTCAACCGAATAAGGTCTGGCCATCCGGATCAGAACCGTGCACAGCAGCGCCAGCGATCCAAAAAAGGCCGCCGTGCCCCAGAACTCGCCTTTGAAGCCACTCGCTGTCATCATCCATACGCAAGCCACCACCAGCAATGTCGGTCGACAGACCAGCTGGACATACAGCACGTGCCCCAGCCGGTTCCATAAATCGCCCAGCGCATTTCGCACCGTCGGTTTCTGCCGAAACATGGCCCGGCCCAGCCACACCGTCATCGGAGCCGACGCCAACTGGCTTTCCAGATACACCAGCCCGACCTGCAGGATGCCCGCCGCAGGATTCTCCATCCCCACCGAATGACCCCATACCGGCAACTGGCAAACCCACCAGTTGAAAACCGCCAGGGGCACCGCCACCACCAGCAATCCGGCAACCAGCGGAACAGAATGGTGCCGCAACAGTCGCAACGACAAATCACAAATCGCCGCGAAATCACGGACCCGAATGGGGACCAGAATATGATTCAGGTTCATCGGCGATTCCAGGGAAATCCAAGAATCACAAAATAAACCATCAGTCCCGTGCTGCTAATCAGCGCAAACAGTCCTTTCAGCCACCAAGGCACCATCGAATCAGGCAGTGGCGACAAAAAACCCTCCACCAGCGCCGCCGCAAAAAACAGCATCACGGCACAGACGATGATCGGCAGGCTTTCGCGGCCTGCCAGCAACAGGGCATCCAGCCGCCGCAAACCGCGCGTCCAGAACCATCCCATTCCGATCTTCAGCCCCGCTCCCGCAGCCAGCACGATCGCCGTCAACTCGAAGGGGCCATGCGCCGTGGTGAAATTGCGGAAATTGACCCCCGCCGCCCCAAGCTCCGGACGCAGCATGTAACCGTCCACGGCGCCCAGCTGAACGGCATTGAACGTCAGCGTCACAAATCCCGGCAATACGAGAACCATCGACGCAAAACACTCCAGCCCAATACCGGCGTTGTGCCGGATATAAAACCCGGCCATAAAGAAATTCTCCCCCAGGGAACGGTTCCTCTGGCCAGTCCCCGCCGGAATGTTTTCATTGCCACTGTTCCCAATGCCCGGCGACCCTCCCCCGCCCAGATCGGCATCGGCGTACATCTGTTCCATCTGTTCCATGGCCTCAGTCCCCAGCACCTGCTCGGCAAAGTCAGGCCAAACGGCCTGGTTGCAGGCGAGGTACCCGCTCAACAGCGCCAGTCCCCAAAAGAGAATCGCACAGACATGCACCGCTGGTTCGCTGAAAATCTGCCGCGGCGTGTCCAGTAACGCTATCCGGATCCAGTGCCCCAAATCAAAACTGCGTGAACGGTACAGCCTGTTGTGGGCCCGTGCGACCAGCGACTGCAAATAACCCACCGTCGATGGCGGCAATTTCCAGGCCTCGGCCAGCGCCAGGTCCGCACAGGCATTGCGATACAATCCGGCAAACCGCAACGCCTGGTCCGGCGACAGTTTGGCCCGCGAGGAGGACAGCCGCGAACAGAATTGTTCCAGTTCGCTCCACGATTCGCGCCGCTGGTCAACCAGTTGCTGGACGTTCACGCCCGCGCCTCCTTTTTCTTCCGACCCCGTTCATCACCTGCCGAAAAAGTCCGCAGGTAAAGACTGCACAAAAACAGGTCGTGATTCGTGTCAGGCCACAACTGCATCTTTTCAATCAGCGGCCCCGCCAGCGGAGCCGCAATTTCTGCACAACGCTCCGGACCGAGTCGGCGGCGACGGTCCACATAATTGGCCAGGGCCAGGGCAAGACTGCGGCCCGGCACAAAGTTCCCCGGCAACGATTCTGCCAGCTGACCTACGCGCGGATCGTCAAACCCCGTCAGGTCCGGAATGAAATCTGTCCGCTCACTGACCACAATCGTGCCGGCCACCAGATCCCCCAGTCGCCGGAATCCCGGCAACACCAGCATCACAATCAGTCCCGTCATCATGGTCGGTACCGGCCAGTACTCCATACCACCCAACTCCAGTTCCGGATCGATCTTGAACACAGACAGGGGTACCAGCGGCATCAGGTCGGCATAGCGAATCAGGTTTCGCACGATCGCCTGACCCGAACTGATCGCCCCACCGTCATGGGACAGGACCCGCAGATTCATCCACGACTTGCCCACCGTCTGTCCGTTGTAGCGGGCTTCCATCCAGGCCCCATACAACCAGTTGACCAGAAACAGCCCGATCATGAACAGGGACAGTCCCATCAACGCGAACGTTTCCGCAATCTCGGGTCCCAGCCATGCGGCCATCCCGCCCGCGAGAAACAGCGACAGCAAAAATACCAGTCCGGCCACGACGCAATAACCGGCCTGGATCACAAAGAGGTCAATCAACCACGCCGACAACCGCCGCACCGGTCCTGCCAGTTCGTACTCAAACGCGATTTTTTCCGGAGTCCGAACGTTCAGCAAATCGTCGATCTGACGGGGTGCGTCCTCGACCGGAACAGGACTGGGATGATCAACGACCTGTCTGGAAAGCGTCACAGATAGCTTCTGATGGAATCGGCGAGTGGCAGCAACCGGATTAAATACTCAATACGAGACATTCAGAGCCTGTCCCAAAAGAGGTCAGGCCCCTGAAAAAGCAAGGCAGGTCAGACCCCTTTGGGGAAAGGCATTGATTTTGCAGCATGTTTATTCAGGTTGCAACGTGGCCGACCGCAAGCGGCCTCCGAATGCAGCGGCACCCGCAACCGGTCAAATGAACATTCCTGCTGCGGCTGCACAGGCCCAGGGAAGAGCCTGCCAGCCGATTTCAGCGGCATTAAAACAATGCTGATCCAATAACCGGCGTCAGCTGTTTTCGACGACCAGTTTCTCAAAGGCCGCGTCCAGCGCCGCATCACCAGGTATTTCCCAGGCCATGCCAGGCTGGATGCGAATTCCCCCGGCAGCGGACCCGTCGCGTCCCTTTTGGGAGTAACCCGACACGCCCGTTTTTCCGAATTCGACCGGACTGATCACGCCTCCGCGACTGACCCGGGGATCACGAACGGTTTCCCCACGGCGCCCGTTTTCCCGGTTGCCTTTTGCTCCCGTTTCACCATCCTGGAGAAATCCGTTCCCCAGCCCCGGCAGTGGAGCCGGCAACAGCCATCCGCTGCCAGAACCCCGCCCAGGCCGTCCCGCCGCCAGACCTTCACCACCTTCTGCCAGCGGTGACAATAACCCGCCCTGATAGATCGCAAGGTAGCCGACACTCTCCGCACCGTGAACCACTTCCGGGTCCAGCGTCTGCTCTTCACCAATAAACAGCGTGGCACCCGACGCGGTGACCGCGGGCATTCGCAAGGCCGCCGGGTCGCCGTCATTGAATGTCTGGATGGCCGCTACCAGCGACGGAACTCCGGCAAAGGGCTGCAGAAAACTGAACGAATTGGCCAAATGGGTAACCGGCGTCGGTGTCAGTCCCGCTTCGATTGTAATGTCCCCAAACGTATAACGGCCTGGTTCCATCGCAACCCAGAATGCCCGCGTCTGGTCGTCGCTATTCGCGGCTGAAAACTCGGCAAACTGGCTGCCCATCATAAAACCGCTGGTCGTCACCGAATTCAGACGGGTGGACCGCGCATAATTGGTAACATCCAGATCCGCCGTAGTCATCACAACCGGTGTGGCTGCGAAGGCCGTCGAAAACGTCACCGGTGAAAATTCGCTGTCAGCGACCAGCGATTCTCCGGCCAGTATCCGCGATCCGTTGGGCAAGACGGTCTCGCCCCGTTCAAAAACAACATAGCTCAGCGTTTCAAATACGGGCGTTTCGAAATCAGTGTTCCACAGGTGCAAACGAACATCAAAACCCGATGTTGTGACATTGGACACACTGGCCAGAATCGGCAATGCATGATTCGTTCCTGGCGGGCTGACAATCACGACCGGATCGACAAAGGGCTGGCTGAAGGAAACGGATACGCCTTCCAGACCCACCAGTTGAATCGTACCTGATTCCACACTGACTGAGGTGGGCACCCGCTGGGCAAAATACTCACCGCTGCCGCTCAATGCCGAGACACGCAGGAAATATGTACCCGCCGATGCGACCGTGTGTTCCAAATCCGTGATTCCACTGGCAACGACAGCACCACCCGGCGCGACCAGTTGCAGTCGCAAATTGCTGGAACTGCCCGCAACCAGACCGTTCACAAACAGGTCGGGACCACCCGCAGGCAAACTGGCTTCGAAACGGACCGTTTCGCCCACACTGGCCGAAAACCGGTAAAAGTCCGGGTTGGGCGTGGCAAAACCGAGTGCTCCGCGCAATCCACCAATGTCCTGCGCCGTGGCATTTGCCACATCATTGGCTTCCCGGTCAAATTCCGCGTTCCGGTTCACAATCAAACTGTAGTTCGCGTCCAACCCCGAAACCCGCAGGAAATAACTGTCCCGCGTTCCATTGGTGGTGCTGTCCTGGTAGCGCGAGATGTAGCTGGAGATGTTGGTGGCCGCAACTCCCGACTGCAGCAGGACACCGCTGCCGTTGTACAGAGCCACGTTGATGCTGCCGACCGTTCCTGTCCGACTGCCTGCAATCGTCGCGGATTCTCCGTCGGCCAGCGAGAACGCATACCAGTCTTCCGAAGGTGCCGGTACCAGAATCGAGATTTCGTCGTACCCCCGACCGTCCGTCGAAACCGGGAAATTGTCATATTGCTGGAAGCGAATCCGGAAAGTTGAGTTCAGCGAAAACCCGGCAGCGCTGGCCGCCGCCACCAGATCAATGTTTTGTGTCAGCCATTGCGAAGATGACGATGTTGGCGTGTATACCGTATACCAGTTGACACCGTTGCTGCTGATCGCCACACCATCACCATTGGCCGAATTGACAAACGTGGAGGGCAACGCGTCATCCTCGTCTGAAAAATCAGCATGGGAGAAACGAAGCGTTGCCGCTGTCAAACCCGCCAGGTTGACGGTCCAGTCCGCCTGGTTGCGGTTGTACGTCCCACTCGCTGACGTATCCATGATCATCGCGAAACTGCCCGCTGCGGTCCCCGCCGAACCGGTCACGCGAATTCGGCCACTGGAGGTGGAACTGCTGGTCGTCCACTGACTGCCAAGGCCGCCCGATTCAAAACCATCCAGGTAGAGGGCCGTACCCGAACCGGATGGCAACTGTCCCACGACTCCCAGCCGGTCTGCGTCGCCGCCCAGCACCACACCCGATCCGTCCAGATTCTGGGCCGTGGCAAGCGTATTGTTGGTGGCGCCACCCAAACCCTCCAGCTCGGCATCCGAATTCAGCAGTATCTGCACATCATAAGAACCGGTGCTGCTGCCCACGCCACCAAACGTCAACCGGTATCGGCCGCCAGCGGACACCGCCACTGAATTGGCTACGGCTGCGCCACCGCTGCCGCTGACGTTCGCCAGTGTCGCTCCGGACGGATTCCGGACCTGAACGGTGGGTACCAGTGCGCCCGTAGCCCGCGACACGACGGTCAACCGCTGGCCAGCATCGAGGTTGATGTAGTAGTCGTCTTTTTGACCACTGGCCGAAATACTCGCCGAATACCGCTGTTCGTAGACCAGCGAACCCTGGGTGGCCAACTGCAGCGTGGTCGGTTCCAGCCGGAACGTACGGGTGAAACTGTCACCACCCGTGCCGTTGCCGTTGCCGTCCAGATCCGTGCCAAAGGGATTTTGCAGCCCACCCGCAACCAGCGTCAACCGGTAATAACCTGGCTCCAGCCCACCGCCCGGGAGCGAAAAACTCATGATGTTGGTGCCAATCATGTACGGCTTGTCAGCCGTTACTGCAATCTGTTGGTCATCGGAATTGCCAAAGATACCATCCAGTCCGGCTTCGCGCAACACATAATTGGACAGGTTGTTCACCGAAGCAGGGTCCATGACCTGATCAAAGGCAACCGTAAACGAGCTGATCCCGAAATTGCCCGTTACCGAACCCTCTGCCGGCAAACCTGAAAAGGACTTGATCTTCGGTGCCGCCAGCGCCGTGGTCATCGCCGCAAAGGGATTGACCCTCCCGCTCCCCAGCCATCCGACATAAGACGGATTCATGCTGTCAATATTGTCCGCCGTTCCCAGCAACCGGGCAGCGACCTGGTCGCGATTCCACGACGGATTGGCACCCCACAACAGGGCCGCCGCACCCGCCGCGTTGGGCGTCGCCATACTGGTCCCCGACTTGGTGCCGTAACCATTATTGGTCACAGTCGAAAAAATACTGGAACCCGGCGCCGAGACGTCGATGCCAGTCCCGTAATTGCTGAAACTGCTTCGCACGTCGGAACTGTCGGTGCTGGCCACGAACAGGCTCTGGTCAAAAACCTGGCGGGGCGGATTCAGCGAGTTGTTGTTACCCGCCGAATTGAAATGCAGGACTCCGGCATCGTACATGTATTGCAGTCCAGCCGTAAAAACCGGATCGCCCACCCAGCCATCGACGTTGTACGAAGTGGTGACAATCTGCACACCCATGTCAGCCGCATAAGTATACGTCGCGTTGATTACCGCAGCCGTCCAGGCGCCCGTTCCGGCATAGAACTGCAGCGGAACAATCGTCGCCAGTCCCGCCACTCCGGCAATCCCAATGCCATTGTTAGTTCGCCCGGCAGCTATGCCCGCGACATGTGTGCCATGATCGTTCGAAGTGCCGTTGGGATTCGGGTCGTTGTTGTTGGAACTGAAATCCCAGCCATTCACATCGTCAATGTATCCATTCCCGTCATCGTCAACTCCGTTGCCTGCGATCTCGCCCGGATTAACGAAAATATTGGGTGCCAGATCGGGGTGAGTCAGCGCCACTCCGTCATCAGTGACTCCTACCCGGATGGCCGGATTGCCCAGCGACAGGTCCCACGCCAGATTGTTCTGCATCAGGGGATGATGGTACTGGCTGCCATAACTCGGATCGTTCGGGATGAAATCACGCGGATCTCCGCTGGCGCCCTGCACGAAATTCGGAGCGCTCCACAAGACTACCGGCTGGCGATCAAGTGTCTGCATCGATTCCAGGACATTGCCGCCACTTCCCAGTCTCAGGTGGACGAGTGCCGTGCTCTGGTGATTGCCACGGGACACGATCATCAAATGGCGGATCACCGATGTCCCTTCAACCCCGGTCATTTCAATCCACCGGACTCCGCCCAGGTGTTCCACGGCTGAGTCTTTCGCCACCGGCAATTCGACGGCCACGACCACTTCGCCGGGCATATAGGCCGTAACACGGCTACGGGCCATCATCGACTCCAGCGTTACTGCGTCGCGAACAAACGCATCGGGAATGTCCTGGGCCACATAGGCTGCCGAAAACTGGCCGATGTCCACACCTGTTGCCAACGGACCGACAAACTGGGCCAGCAACTGCCGCGGCTCCAGATTCTGATACATCGGTGGGCAAACATCAGGTGAGCCTGCAAATGCTGATTTGCGGATTGCCAGCTTTTGCCCGGGGTTTTTTCGCAACATGGTCGGTCCTGAATGGGTGGGAATGGCAACTACAAAGATGAATTCAAAATAACTTGACCAGATAATGTTCAGTGGAAAACTGCCGGAACGCCAGGCCTGCTCCAGTGAATCGTGCCCTCTGTCAATAACTCACGCACAAGCGTGAATTACTGAATGCCAGCCCCGGGCCGCCGATGGATGGAGGTTCCGCTATTCTGCTCCGAACCAAAAAAAATCCCGCCTTGCACGCAAAGCGGGATCAGTACTTTCCTTTTATACCCAAACGGTCTCTGTCCGTTCCGAAGTCTTACCGACGGCGACGGGAAACCAGTCCAACGGCGCCCAGGACCAGCAACGACAATCCGGCTGGTTCAGGAATCGTAGCAGTTCCGTTCACGATGAAAGGCAAATCGACGTTTGTCGTTCCCTGCAGCGCCGGGTTATAAACACCTGGAGTTGTGCCAATTTGCTGCAGAGCGTTGCCACCCGTCACGAATGCAGTACCACCGAGATTGGTACCAATATCCGGCTGCCATGGACCCGATGTCAGAGTGCCCGTAAAAGTCCAGTCCGCCCAGTAAGTTCCAGCTGCAAGGGCAATACTCAAACCGCCGACATCGGCTGTCTGAATGCGCCGGTTAGCATCGGTAGTACTGACGTCAGTCGTTCGATAAATGTTGGTCAATCCATTGCCAGTCAATACGTTGGTGGTCGTGTCGCCCCAAATCACCGTTCCACCCGCTCCTGGAGCTCCCCCGGACCAGATCTGCAATGTGGCACCTGTGAGCGTCGATGTAGTTGCTCCAGTTTGATAAACAAAGAACTGGAAACTGTCGATTACTGCCGCGGTCGACAAGGTAAAATCGTCAGCCATTCGATTGTTGATGGTTCCTCCCTGATTT
The DNA here is from genome assembly GCA_041752775.1 of Pirellulaceae bacterium. GTDB lineage: Bacteria > Planctomycetota > Planctomycetia > Pirellulales > Pirellulaceae > BJ22. The sequence goes on from JBGSVU010000201.1 coordinate 8,792, forward strand.
CCAAAACCAAAAACGGTTCCGCCGGGTGCGAAGGCGCTTCGGTCGGCTCCAGCGACTGCGCCTGTCATTCCACCTGGATGAGTGACCAGCACTCCACCCAAGCCATTGTCAACTTCGTTATTCCAAAGAACATCGGCGCTAGCGCTCGAATGTCCTGCCAAAAATGCCGCAACCGCAACCAAAGCTGCCAGCTTGCGATAGATGTTCGTTCTCATGTTGAACTATCCTGCCTTAACAAAAAAAGTGGGTCTCTGGAAACAAGGGCATCTCTTGAGCAATGCCTACGTTCTCTCGAAAGTAACCGATCGGTCTGGCCTTACAAGTGTTTGCAATCGTCATAAGCCACAAAAAAGGCAAAAAAGTACGCCTTGGAATTTACCCAATACGGGGGGTGGTATTGAAATGAAGGCACTTAAAATCCAGTGAGGAACATTGGATTTGCCCGAGTAATTCAGCATCCATTTCCCAGGTAACTTGATTCTCTCAGGCGAGGATTCCGCTCACCAATTCTCCTGAAACATCCGTCAGCCGAAAGTCGCGGCCCTGGTATCGCCAGGTCAGTTTCCGGTGATCGATCCCGAACAGATGCAGAATCGTGGCATGCAGGTCATGGACCGACACCGCGTCGGTAGCCGGGCGATACCCCAGTTCGTCCGTCTCACCATAAGTCGTCCCGGCTTTCACTCCCCCGCCCGCCATCCAGACCGAGAAGGAATTGATGTGATGGTCGCGCCCGGTCCCCTGCCCCATCGGTGTGCGCCCAAACTCTCCACCCCACAACACCAGCGTGTCCTCCAGCAGACCCCGCTGTTTCAAATCACGCACCAGCGCCGCACTCGCGCGGTCGACATCCCGCGCCGCAACCGGCATGTCTTTTTCTATGTTGCCGTGATGATCCCACGCCCGATGGTACAGCTGGATCATGCGCACTCCCCGTTCCGCCATCCGCCTGGCCAGCAGGCAGTTCGACGCAAAACTGCCGTCACCGGGTTGCCCAATCCCATAGGCCTGCAACGTCTCTGCCGTTTCATCGGAAAAATCTGTCAGCTCCGGCACCGATACCTGCATCCGCGCCGCCATCTCGTACTGCGCGATCCGCGTCGCCGATTCCGGATCGAACTGGCCCTGTTCACTCATCCCGTTCATCCGGTTGATCTCGTCGATCACCTGGCGCTGCAGGCTCTGGCAAACTCCGTCGGGGTTGCCAACGTAATGCACCGGAGCGCCGCGGGACTGGAACTGGACTCCCTGAAACCGGCTGGGCAGAAAACCGGCCGACCACTGCCGCGCACTGATCGGCTGGGCTCCACCACAATTGCTGGTTGATGCGAGGACTACAAAACCAGGCAAGTCCCCGGTCTCCGAACCGAGCCCATACAGCAGCCACGAACCCATGCTGGGCCGTCCCTTGATGATCGATCCGGAATTCATGAAAGCATGGGCCGGATCGTGGTTGATCTGTTCCGTATGCATCGAGCGAATGATGCAAATGTCATCGGCGACTGATCCAATATGCGGAAACAGGTCGCTGATCTCCTGCCCCGACTGGCCGTAACGCTGGAACCCGGTAAAAGCTCCCCGGGCCTTCAGCACACTGTTCTGCAACTGGGCCAGCTGTTGTCCCGCGGTGAATGATTCCGGAAAAGGCTGCCCGTCAATTTTCTTCAGGTCGGGTTTGTGGTCCAGACTTTCAAACTGCGAAGGTCCACCAGCCATGCACAAATGAATGATCCGGCGGACTCTGGCCGGATGATGCAATTCCGTCAGGGCACCCGGTGTCTGCAAATCGTCATCGCTGTTTTCGGCGCGCACCGTCCGGTTTCCCAGGCCGCCGCCCAGCATTCCCAGTGCCAGCCCACCGAGGGAAAACCCCGTCCGCTGCAGAAAAGTCCTGCGCTGCAAATCGAGCAACCAACGTCGCGCCTGTACGGGATCCTGTCCTGAATCGTTCATCATGATGTCTCGTTCAGTCAACTGTTTTTAATGCAATCATTATCCGCATTCACCGCAATCAATACCGCGTGATCGTCATCAATAACGCGTGATCGTCTCGTGAAGATTCAGCAGGACGCGGCACAGCGACGTCCTCGCCGCCCACTCGATTAGGTCGAGACTTTCATCACGGGGAACGATTCCGGTGGCAAGCAGTTGCTGTGCCGCCGCCGGATCGGATTGCCACTGTTCCCTTTGCCGCGCCAGAAACGCGACCAGCGAACCGGATTCCTGCTCCGTTGGCGGTCGGGCCAGCACCCGTCGCACCATCCACCCAATGGTTGCCGCATCGCCGCCCGGCGCGACGCCCGCCGAGTGGTCCTGTTTCATCGACAGCGCTGCCAGATTCCGGGCGGCTTCGACAAATGACGGATCATTCAGCAGCGTCAGCGCCTGCAGCGGCGTGTTGGCTTCGATTCGCATACCGACACATTCCTCTCGCGCCGGTGCATCAAAATTGGCGAGCATCGGATGCAAAAAAGTCCGCTGCCAGTGCGAGTAAATGCCCCGCCGAAACTGTTGTTCGTCGCGGCTGGCACGATAGTCCCGGTCCGGAAACTGCAGCTGGGAATAGTATCCGGCAGGCTGGTAGGGAAAAGCGGGTGGACCGCCGATTTCCGGATTCAGCAATCCCGAAACAGCCAGTGCGTTGTCGCGAACAATCTCCGCTTCCAGCCGCCGCGCGTTCTGGTGGGACAGCCAGACGTTGGCCGGATCAACCTGGACGGATCGTTCGGTCGCCCGTGACGATTGCTGATAAGTCGCCGACTGGACGATCAGGCGGACCATGTGTTTCAGGTCCCAGCCGCTTTCGCGAAACTCCACCGCCAACCAGTCCAGCAACTCGGGATGCGACGGATGCTGCCCCTGCGCCCCGAGGTCGTCCAGCACCGGGCTGATCCCGGTTCCCATGAAGTGCTTCCACAACCGGTTCATCTGAACCCGGGCTGTCAGGGGATTGTCGGGCTGGACAATCCACTCGGCCAAGTCCAGGCGTGTCTGTGTTTTCTGCGATCCGGCCGGCGTTTTCGGCGGTGGCAAAAAAGCAGGTGGCGCTGCCGTCACGATTTCACCCGATTCGTCCTGCCAGTTGCCGCGGGGCAATACCCGAATCGTCAACGGCCGCTCCGTCGCTTCCGACACCACGACTGGCCAAGTCCCATCCCGGCAGTCGCGAATCGACCGCTGGATTTTCCGCAATTCGTTCAGCTGGGCCTGGCCCCCCGCACCGGTGGCCACCCATTGTTCTGCCGCCAGCGCACTTTCGCCGAGCGAAGCAGATTCGGCAAGGATCGCAGGCGATTCACTCCAGTCATCGGGGCGCGATGCATCCAGGGGAACCAGTGGCGAAACCAGAACACGCAACCGCCGGGCAATGTTCCCCGTCAGCACAATTTCAAAGCCCTCGTCTGCGGCCAGTGTCAAAGGTGTTTCGGGAATCCAGACGCTGTCGGTTCCACCCGGCCACCTGCTGTCGATCACCCATCCCCCCTGCACTCCGTCGATCTCAAATCCGTTGCTGTATCGGGGCAGCTTTCGTCCCGCATCGGCAAAAATGATCCGCACGTCTTCCGGTTTGACGTCGGTCTGGTCCGCCGGAATCCGCCGGAGTTTCAGGTGTACCGTCGTGCGTCCCGGTTTTCCGGCGCGGATCTGTGAGACATCGCCCGGAGAATTCGCGGAGTCGGCCAGCAGCTGCAAACGAATCGAAGCAATCTTTCGAGTCGAAGTCTGCAAGGGAAGGCTCACATTGCCAATCTCCTGACCTTTCAGTTGCAACGTGCCATCGGTCTCGGTGATCCATTTGGTTTTCGTTTCTTCGGGGCCGGTCGCTCCAACAGTTGTCAACCATCCCGCCTGGTGTCCGGCCAGATTCCGTCGCAGTTCCTCTGCCCACAATTTTATCGCATTGCGTTCCGCTTCATCCTTTTGCGCCGTGGCAAATGCCGCCCGGATCATCGCATCACGCTGTCGTCGCAAGCGTTCGGCGCGGGCCGCAAGCGCCGGAACGGCGACTTCGATTTCCGGAGGAAAAGGATGGTCGTTCGACCAGCCGCGCAAATCCGGATTGGGCGTATAGTTGTAATCCTGATAAACACCCCACTGTCTGATGTCTGCAAAATACGCTGCCATGCTGTAAAAATCCCGCGTTGTCACGGGATCGAACTTGTGATCGTGGCATTCGGCACAGGCCAGTGTCACGCCGAGGAACGCCACCCCCATCGTGCGGACCCGGTCGGCGGAATATTTGGCGAGGTATTCGCCCGGCTGGGCGCCGCCTTCCCGCGTCACCATGTTCAATCGGTTAAAGGCGCTGGCCGTGCGCGATTCGGCCGTGGGATTTTCAATCAGGTCACCCGCCAATTGCCAGCGCACAAACTGGTCGAAAGGCATGTTGGAATTCAACGCGCTGACAACCCAGTCG
>JBGSVU010000202.1:0-3806 GCA_041752775.1 Pirellulaceae bacterium
GCAATGCCCAAAGCGATCAAAGACAAAACCGAAGAGGGTTTTCGCTCGATGTACGAGACCGATGATGGCCCATTCCAGACCATCGTCCTGAAAGACAGCGCGAGATTCCACTCGGCCCAGGCCAGCTTTCGCGAATCGCAAATGATCGAGTCCGGCGAAGAGGTCACCGGCGAAATTGCCCGACTGTTCAACTGTCCACCCCACAAGCTGGGATCGCAGAAACAGAGCAGCCACAACTCACTGGAGCAGGAGAACCGGTCGTATTACGATTCGACTCTCTCCCCATGGATGGCCAACATCAAGGCCGCGTTGTGGATGCGGTTCCTGACCCGCCAGTGCCGGCACGATGGTTGCCACTTCTTCGACTACAACGTCGGGGCCCTGAACTGGGCCGACGTCGAGACGGTGGCCAACATCGGCAACGTGGGAGTACTCGGCGGGTGGCTGTTGCGAAACGAGGTCCGCCGCTGGTTCAACCTCAATGGACTCCCTGGCGGTGACATCCCGTTGATCCCGGTCAACATGAAAGCGACCAACGAAACGGATCCACCTGCGGACGATCCGCCTCCCGCCGATCCACCCGGCGAGGATCCACCCGCCGACCCGGCACCAGCTCGCAATGCCCGCAATTGTTCCGCCGCGTGGTTGCGGACCGTCGAGGTCCTGGACGAGCCGCCGCCCCGTTTGCCCCCTCCGATGCCCGACATCGGCACTGCGCTGGACGTGATGCGCACCGACGCCACTGTCCGCTTTGTAAATCGACTGAGGAACGAGGCCCGCCGGCGGTGCAACAATGCAGCGAAGTGGGAATCGTGGCTGGAAGCGGAAATCGAAAACAATTTAGCCATCGGCCGGGCCATGTTCCAACCTTTGGCTGCAGCGATGCAGGCCCTGGGCAAAGGGCCTGAAGACCCGGCCCAGTGGTTGATCGACGAATTCCGCGAGGCAGCCGAGCAGCTCGAATTACCCGTCACCCCCACCGCGATCGATTCGATTTTGAAAGAGAATGGCAATGACCCAACGGATGACGACTGAAGCCGAGCGCCGAACCACTGGCCAAAAACTGGCCCGGACTCAACTGAAACGCGCTGATGGTGCCGGCACCGGAGACTCTGCGGAGTCCGGGCCGCGCATCATCGGCGGCTACGGAGCTGTCTTCTATAGCGCCGCCGATCCCGGCACCCAGATCGAACTCTGGACCGACACCTACGAGCGGATCATGCCCGGAGCATTCGACCGCTCGATCGCCGAAGGTGCCGACGTGGTGTCACTGTTCAACCACGATGACAACAATGTGCTGGGCCGCACCACGTCCAAATCGCTGGCCCTGTCGGTCGATGCGGTGGGACTGCTGTACGGCGCGACGGAGAATACAAAAGACCCGCAGTGGGCGTCGACCGCAGCAAAGGTCGAACGGGGGGACGTGACCGGGGCCTCGTTCATGTTCTTTGTCCGCAAGCAGGAATGGTCATTGGAAACTTTGGCCGACGGCCGTGAGATTGAGGTCCGCTCAATTCTGGACGTCGATCTGGTCGAAGTCGGACCGGTGACCTTTCCCTGGTACCCGGCCGCGACTGCCGGCATGAGAGCCCGGCCGGAAGATGTCGCCAGCCTGCGATCGCAACGGGACCTCGACCGCAACCGACCCAACCACGCCCGCAAGCGATTGGACATCGACTACCAATGGGTCAAGCTGCAGCAACGAGCCCGCGAACGAGTCCAGGCCGCGAACACGCGGAAGTAACCATCCATGACCGACATCGTACAAATCCCGGCCGTCGGCAATATCCGGATGTTCCGTGGGGATGTTCGCCTGCTGCTGGTGACCATCACGGACGACGCCGAAACTCCTGCGCCGATCGACTTGACTGGCTATACGATCACCGCGACTGTCCATGCGATTGACGGTGCAGCGGACGTCGAGCTGGACATTGACGAGACTGATCTGGAGGAGGGGGAGTTTTCGATTGAGCTGACAACGGCAGGGCTGATTGATGGTCTGCACACCTGGTGCCTGGTTTTGACGCCGCCGGGCGATCCAGTGCTGCCTCGCACTTACATTGCCGGGACCTACAGCGTTGAGGATTGCGGATGAGCATTACTGTCTCCAGCAGCCCCGATATTGCCCTGACCGTCACTGGCGACAATGCCGTCTCGGTGGCGGTCACGATGGGCCTGCCTGGAGCGACCGGAGCCACTGGTGCTCAAGGGGCACCCGGCGCAACCGGTGCAACGGGCGCCACCGGAGCAACAGGTGCTACGGGGGCTACTGGCCCAGCAGGACCCAAAGGCGATCCCGGCGCCACTGGCCCGGCCGGTTCACCGCCGCCGTTTCGCGGGTTCCGTGTTTACGGCACCTCCACTCAGACAGTTGCCACGAACGCGTGGACGAAAGCCGCTGCCATCTTCAACACCGTTGATTTCAACACGGATGCGGACTGGGACACCGTCAACAAGCGATTCGTGTGTGTCACGCCGGGATACTACACGTTCCAAGCCGGCCTTGTTCACGGCAACCTCACGGACGGCAGCAACCTGATCGTCGCGTTGTACAAAAACGGGTCGATCGTTTCACTGCTGGGACGCGGACTGGCCGGTGGTGCGGGGTTCGGGGGATTCGGTGGCGCTGACACGTTGCTGCTGGCCGAAGACGACTACGTCGAGGTCTATTACTACACGACCGCTGCTGGGGCGTTGAACAGCACACAACCCGGCTACTGTCGATTCAGCGGTCATTTTCTTGGGTAGGGTGGCGTGATGGACGATCTGAACTGTTTCGTGCAATGTTCCAGCCACCACGTGGCGTCCGCAACCAATCCTCTGGGGATGGGTTATCGGATCCAGCTGGCAGGCGACTTCGGGCCAATCGTCGATCATCTGGGCGATCGCGTTGCAGGTCGTCGGGTGATCTGGCACCTGCCCTTCGGTTACCCGGCAGCAGGGATCATGCCTTTCGACGCCTGGTTTCTGGCCCGCAAATTGTGGCCGGGCTTCGCCGACACGATGGAACTGTCGTTTATCCTCGGTTGCCAAACGCTGCGGAACAGAGGCGCAACGGAAGTGATTGCCTATCTCGGATCGTTGCCCAGCTGCCGGCGAGTCACAGACAATTTCGGCAAACCTGGACGGGCGGACGACCCGCTGCGGATTGTCAAAGCGTGTACTCGAGTGGCCGAACAGGCGGGGTGCTCGATCGCGTACGACGCCACTGCCGAAGTGCAGGAGCCATGGATCGTCCAGTACCTGCAGATGCAGGATGCAATCCTCCGGAAATGGGGCCTGCGTTTGTATACGGAAGCAACCAGCAGCAGGCAGGCGCCGCTATTCGACCGGTTTCCGTCCTTTGTGCTGGACACTGTTTTTGACGCCAGACACGTCACGGGATCAGTCGCGGGATTCCCACGGGTTACGGACCCGGACTGGTACAAGCAACAGGTGAACGTGCTAACGTCCGACACGCCGTTCCGGACCAAAACGACCGAATTCACAGTATCAAAAATCAGCGGCTGGCAAACCCACGCGGCGGTCTTTGCGAACGTCGGCCTGTTTGACCGATTGATTCCGCAATGATGGCAACCTGACGATCATGCCACGTCGATCGATTGCCTGCCGCTGCGGGGGAACCATTACGGCTGCGGGTTGCGACCGCTGCGGGCGCTCGATGCGTCGCGCCCCGGAGATCAAACGGGCATCGGCCCGCAGTCGTGGCTACGACCGGCCGTGGGAAAAAACCCGCAAGGCCAAACTGGAACAGGACCCGCTCTGCGAAGACTGCAAACCGGTCGGGTTCATCATCCCCGCCGTCG
>JBGSVU010000203.1:0-3302 GCA_041752775.1 Pirellulaceae bacterium
GGCCCAGGGCATGCCCCGCATGCCCGCCTCGATCAGCGGTGTTTTGGTCATCGGCGTCGGTGATCCGGTGGCCGGAAAATTTATCGATGGCCGTCACTCGCGACAGGATGTTTCGACGTTGCGACAGGTTGCCGCGCGGACCGGTGGCGAGTTCCACAACGGCAATGCCAACCAGGTTTCAACCCGCATGATCCGGCAGTTGACTGCGGAAAAGGCCCGTGGTCGCTGGAGCGACCTGACTCTTCGCGACTATGCGCTGATGGCCATCGGGCTGGGCGCCGCGATTCTCGCGGGACTGCCATGGATGCTGCACCAGTTTGGAACCGCCTGGCAGCCCGGTGTCCGGCACCCGTCGCCGGGTTGAAGTTTATTTGTCGGGAATGGGCTGGTTTTCCACGGGCAACGCGACGTTGAAATAGCCAATCATCATCTCTTCCCAGGTTTGATCGCCCCAGCGAACGGTTTCGGCAGGATCGGGATTGGCCAGATTCTTTTCGGAATTGTCGAAATGAGCGAGGCACTGGATTTCGGTTCCCGACGGAATGATCCGTCGTTCAGCCAACTCGTAGCCGTTTTGCCAGTTGAAATCGTAACCGGGAACGTCCAGCAGGATCTCTTTTTGTCCGTCAGGAAAAACAGCGGTGTATCGAAACGATTTTCCCCGCAAATGCATGTGGGGAAACAGGCTGATCAGTTCTGCGGTGTTTTCCAGCGTCTGTCTGGCCTGGACCGGATGGTTGTCCGCGCCGGGCGGGATCCGGAACCGCTCGTTGTGGGCCTTGAGCGTGTAAACCCGGTGGGTGACCAGTTCTGCCGGGATGAATTTCAGTCCAATCGAACTGAGGTCATCCGCCGCGGTTCCGTTGGGCGTATAGTGGACCTGGAATATCAGCTCGCTTCCTGCGGGAACCAGTTTGGCATAGCCTTCCGGCAAGACCATCGGCGGCGATCCGGGAGCCGATGCCGCAATCCAGTCCGACTGGATCTGGTCGTGCACACCACGGCCAAAATCGCCCTGTCCCCGAATGCCCACAATAATGTGATGGATCACTCCCCGCTGGTCGGCACGGCACTCTGCGGCCGACACCCATTTGTCTTCAGTGAAACCCGTTGGAACACGAAAGTACTGGTATTCAACCGTTCCAGTGGCCGGCACGTGAAAGGGTTTCTTCGCCATCGGAATCACCAGATCGGGTTCGCCCATCTGCCAGCCGGTAAAAAATTCGGCCGGGGGTGGTGACTCGGCCGGATCACCCTGCGGCGCCCCGTTTTTCACCCAGGTGTTGATCATTGCGATTTCGTCGTCGGACAGGCGGCAGTCATTTTTGAACTGGCCAAATTCCGGATTCGCGCTCCACGGTGGCATCCGGCGCTGGGTAACCACTTCGTTGATCATGCCAGCCCAACCGACCGCTTCTTCGTAGGTCCCCAGTTCGAACGGACCGATCTCGCCGGCCCGATGACAGGACTGACAGCGCTGCTGCATGATCCGGCTGATCTGATTGCACCAGGTCACACTCATGTCAGCTGTTGCGGTATCGGTGGAAAATTCCCGGCCAATGATGCATCCGGAGACTGTCGTGACGGGCGTGGTGACAGGTTGGTCCTGCAGCAATTCCGCCAGCGCAGTTTTCAGCTCCTCGCTGGTTGCCGCCGGACGCTGGCGACCGTAGGTGTACTGGTCATCCACGCGGCCTCGATAGCGGATGCGCCGCTGCTGGTCGAGTACAAAAACTTCCGGTGTCCGCCCGGCGCCGAACAGGTCGGCAATCCGGTTTCCCGGGTCCTTCAACAGGGGAATTTCCAGATTGTTGGACTGGGCAAAGTATTGCATTTCCTTCAGCGAGTCCTGCTGGTTGGAGTTGACCAACAGCCATCCGACCGACTGGTCAGAGAGTTCCAGCCGCAGTTCGCCGAGACGCCCCGTATAAAGCCTTGCGAGCGGGCATTCACACCCCACAAATGCTACCACCAGGAGTTTTTTGTCGGCCAACCCGTTGAGCGACCAGCTTCTCCCCTCCGTATCCTTCAACTGAAAGTCTGCAAGCGGTTGCGTTTCCACTCCAACCCCGGGTTGTTGCTGGCCGCACGCCGTCGATGGCCAAAGAACCAGACATTGAACCGCACAGGCCAGCAGGATGTAAAAGCAGAACGTTTTCCGGGACATGATGGAGATGGGGTTACTGGTCGAGACCTGAAACAGGGGATGTGCACAACGCTGGCTCTGGCACCGTTGTGAGGCGCGCCATTGTACCCGGCTGCTGTACCCCCATTGCAAGAGCAGGGTTTCGCATACGACAGCCATTCTGCCAGCAGAATCAGGGGCTCCCGGAATCGCGCAATTCGTGTCGATTTTTTCGTGAATTTCAGGTCGAATGGTCACATGCAACTCTCTGGCGCACCGTCGTTATTGGATTTCTCCATAATTGCATGGGATCAATTTCAGAGCGGATCCCGGCACAGGTCGCAATACGATCGATCGTTTTTTATCCGCCAAACTCGATGCGGCGTGCGTGATGTCATACCCTGAAAATGGGGATTGACCGTCCGTTGATCCCGCCCATGGAGTAAGATTGGTTTCCAGTCCGGCTGTTCTGGCCGGCCCTGAATCGCGCCACATTTTTTTTTCGCCCAACTTATCGCCGAACATGAATGCGTGCCGAATGGCTTTTGCCGGATTTTTCTGCCTGATGAGCCCGTTTTTATGGACTCGGCCGGCAAGCCCGCATCCGGAACTCCGGACTGTCCATATTCTGGATGAACTGCCCGACAATTTTGTGGAACGCGGAATCGCGGTCGTGGTCCGCGACGAGATTGCGACAGTGGAATACCGGATCGGGATGAACAGCCTGACGATGCGGCGTCAACTGGCGGACTGGGGTGTCGATTCGTTGCCGGAATCCGATGCGGAGTTGTGGCGCCTCTTCAGCGAAACCGCAGGTGTCAGGTTGCCGGACCAGTTGGCACTCACGATTGACCGGTCCGCCGCCGGGCTGAGTCTGAGAGAAGCGCGGATCGGGGGAATGCATCACGTCTCTGCCGTGGTGTTGATGGAATTTCCTGTCGGCCATTTGAACGGGATAAGAAACATTTCGTTGCGGGACGATTCGTTTCAACAGTTTGATGGCGCGGTCCGAAAGGCTTTTCATGCGATGGGTTCCGCCATGACTCGGCGCAGCAGTGCGGCACCCGCCCTGGTTCGCGCCGAACGAATCGAGTTGCCGCTGATTGCCGAAGTCGGACAGCAGACGGCCGTCGAGCTGGACGCGGTCGTGCTGTTTGCGACCGGCAAGAATAACGCC